>SIBF01000040.1 GCA_009695275.1 Pedosphaera sp.
ACAATGCGCAGGCTTCGTCGTTCGGAAAAAGTCGCTGGAAATCTGGAAGGGAGTGCGGGAACGGAAGATCGTCGCGTTGATGAATGTCCATGAACATGGTTCAGGCATCATGCCCTCGATCATTGAGGGTAACAACCGGATAGGCATGGGTCCTCGAAGTGTAGTGTTTGTGGTTGGATTGGAGAGATCACCCGGGTTGTTGTACTCCCACGCCAGCTTGCCGTACTTGGTTTTAAGTTCCACAGGTGCCTTCGTGGCGGCCCATTGGTCAAAAAGCGAGCGGATCTGTTCAATTTGTGACTTGGTGACGGTTTGGACGGTGTCTTTGATCGTGGTGCTGATGTCCTCGGAGATGTGGCATTGAACGCAGCCGTTGAGCCGCACTTCGAATGTGTGTCCGGTGTAATTCGGGCTTGTTGCCGTGGCAGGACTCGCTACGTGAGGATGCGTGTGGCAATGGGCGCATTGTTTTTCGATCTTCAGTCCGTGAGTGGCGATCACTGGATTGCCAAGATCGTAACCGCCCTGACCGATCAGGAGGTTGTATTGTGGCGAGTGGTGAGGTGCTCTTGAAGTGTCCTGCCATCGAGCGCCACGCATGTTGTGACACTGTGCGCAAACCTGGATCTCCGGGTCGTATTGCGCGGCGAAGGATGTGTTCGTGGAGGTGCTGTAGGAGAAGTGGTTGGTCGAGTAGGTCGGGTTGCGCAATTGGCGCGGATTTCCCGTCAGCGAATGAGCATCGTGACACACGGCGCAGGCGACGCCGAAGTAAGCAGCGTCTTCGCGGCTTGGGAGGAGGGCATCCGGTTTCTCCAATTGTTCCAGGACTGACTCGCGAACCGCGCCTGAGTGGCAGACGCCGCACGCCAGCATTCGAGGCTCGCCGCCAGCCAGTATCGAGCTGGCGACGTCCGGTTCGACTCTTGCGTGCTTGGACGTTTTCCATTCGTCAAAAGTCGGGTGATGAAAGCCGTTGTGACAGCCGCCACAGACTTCGGAAGACATCGTCACTTTGGGCCTCAGGGACGCGTCCCGGATGTTCGCGATGTGGCTGCCTCCAGGCCCGTGACAGTTCTCGCATTGAACCCCCGCCAGGTGCGGTGTGGAAAGTTCGTCCTTGAAACCGAGTGGCGTGCCGAAGCCAACAGTGTGGCAGGTCAGGCATGCGGCATTCTTTTCCTGCTTTGCCGTTCGCAACGTTTCAAAAGCTTTCGCATGCGCTGTCTCGCTCCAGCCGTGGTGCGAATTCGCGTGGCATTCCACGCAAGCAGCCGCGCCAACATAGTTCACAGTGCCGCCCAGCTCGGAGGTCGAAACCGGACGGCCACCGGTGACGCGAAAGAATCCGAGATCGCCCTTGAAAGGAGCACTCTGTTTGGATTCGAAAGTTGGCTTGGCCAATGGCAACCAGTCCGGGCCGGTCGGGGAAGGGGAATGGAGTAATTGGAATGGTCCCTGAATGCCAAACCACTCGACGGTGACGACGTCCTGGGTCCGGCCGACGGAAGTGATGACCGGGTGAATGCTCAGACCGCCGGGTACCGGCACCGGCGGCTTGACCATCACGTTGGTGTTCTCGGCAACAGCCGGCCCGGCGCTCAACAGGATAAGCAACGCCCACTTTGCCCAAGGTCCAACAGGCTGATCACTTTCGCCGCGACCAGCCGCTCCAGGAATGCGTTTCAACAGCTTCATACGATCTGGTTCTCCAGTGAAGGTTTCATTGTTTAACAACGAACTCATTCGCGCCTGGTGTCATTGATCTTCGAGTCATGATGCTTTGAGTTCAAAAGCGATAACGGAATGACGAGTAAACCAGGTGCGCCTGGTAATCATTGTTGTGGCCGGAGGTTTCATCCCGTCCGTCGAAGTAGCCGTACTTGAGGGCGACCAGCATTCGTGGGCTGACGCGGCGCTTGAGTCCGGTGGTGATGCCGTGTTCCTCGGCACTCGCGCCGTAAGGCATTCCTGCCGCCGAATTGTCGGCGTAATTGTTGGCGCGGTAATAAACGTATTGCGTTTCCCAGTCGGTTTTCTCGTCGAGCACGCAGCCGATGGAAGCGTTCGCCGTCCAGTAATTATTCTTTGACTCCTGGATCGTGGCAGTGATCTCGTCAGCGGGAGTATCTGTCTTGTCCGAGACCCAATTTATGCCGCCGAGCAGGTAGAGCCGGCTGAATGGCGTCCAGCTTATCGAACCGCTCACGATGTGGCTGGTCATTTCGGACGATTGTGTTTTCGCCAGATTGTCCGCTGTGACGTCGATGGTGGAGAACTGAAAGTCGTATCGACCCACCAATGTCAGGTTGGCAAGCGGCCGCCATGTCGCGCGGAAGTTCACGTCATCAGTGTCGAAGTCATGCGCGCGCAGGAACGCCGGATAGCGGATCGGGCTGGCTGGCAGATTCGGTGTCGAGTCGGTTTCGTGCTCGAAATCATTGTTGCGTTGCTTGTGATAATACTCCGAGGCGAAGTTGAGCTTCCGAAGCGGATACCAATTCGCGCCCACGGAATACTTTTGCCAGAAGCGAGTGTCGTCGGTCGAACGATTGAAGACGTTCGCGCGAGTTCCAAGATTATCCAGGCGCTGATCCAGATCACCGGAGCCTTCCAGCCAGTAGCCGCGAGCGCAGAACACCCAGTTTGTCAGGCCGGTGTAACGCAGTTCGAGGCTTTGGGAGACATCGAGCAAACCGCGGTCGCTGGCACCGCCATAAGGATATGATGAGAATGGAGCGGCAGGAGAGTCGAAGAATGATTCGCTGTCACTGTCCTGCTTTTCCACACGCAGCGACGGGATGAGAACGAGCCGGTCTGTCAGGTTCCACATCAGATTGAGGTTGACCACGTGCTGTTGAAGCTGAGAGCCACCAACCAGTCCGTCGAACGAGTCAGGGCTCGGGAGTCTCTGCGCGAAGTCGGGATCGTAGTTCGGTCCATACACACGATAGCCGGAGATGTCCGAGTCGAGTGTCGTGAACGAATATCCTGAAGTCAGGAGGAAATTCTCGTTCAGACGGCTCTCGCTGAAGGCATGGACGCTAAACAGATCCGTGTCCACTTTGTCCCGCTGGGTCGTGTAGCTGTCTTTGGCTTCGCCCGGATTCCAGCGGATGTTCCGCGAGTTGTCCTGCGAGGATGTTTCGTAGCGCAAACCCAGGCCGACATCCGTCTTGCCGATGGTGTGTTTGACGTTGGCTTCAAAAATGTCGCGCTGCTCGTCGATATCCAGGAAGGTCGGAACGATTCCGCGAGCGCCCGCACTGCCGGTCAATGTGGAATCACCCCAGGACGTCGAGTCCTTCACTCCATTCCGGAATTGATGGCTGTAGCGGAAGGTGAATACGGGTTTGCCGGGAAGTGTCAGTCCGCCTTCGAACCACGCTTCGCCGCGATCAATGGCCAGGTCGTCGTCATAGACCGGCAGCCAGAGATTGCCTTTCGGAAAGTAACCACCGCTGCCGTCATACCACGAGCGCGATTCCCGATAACCACCGCGGAGGTATCCCTTTTCCGGATTATCCAGGCTGAACCGAAGCGAGTAATCGTGGTTGTCGAACATGCCGCGGCCATCGACCTGAAAAAGCCCCTTCTTGCCCACGTCCTGCTCGTAATGGAAATCCTGCACACCGCCAAACGCACCATTGCGGAGGTTCTGACGCTGTTGGAAACGCGCGCCATCGCCCTTGAGCCACGTTCCGCCGACGCCGAGTTCGAGCCAGTTGCGATAATCTGCCTCGCTCTTTTCGTCGGCCTTTGGCTTGTCGGCGTCTGCCTTTTTGGCTGCATCTTCGGCGGCAGAAATGATCGACAGGGTGAGCGCCCAGGCGGCGGCACAAGCCGTGCAAGATTTGAACGCCGGGCTCTTCCAGGTTGGAAATCGAGTTTTCATAGGGCAGGTTTGAGGCGCTTTAGTACCGCAATGAAGATCCAATCTGTGAGCCATGCACGGCTTCGTGGCATCCGGCCGTCCAACAGGTTCCCTTCGAGACGAACTGCGAGTGATCACGTCCGCCGATCAAAAGCTGTCCGGGCGCCTGCTGCTGGAAGTGGCATCGGATGCAAAGGTTCTGGTTTCGTTGCGTGAGCAGTTTCGCATTCACAGTGCCATGGGCATTGTGGCAGATAGTGCATCCTTCGCGGATGGCCTCGTGTTCAAAGACGAATGGACCGTGTTGCGCGATGTGGCATTTGCCACAGGTTTCGCGCTCGCTGGCGAGGGAGAACGCCCCGCCGCGAATGGCGTCGCCTTTGTGAACGTTATGGCAGTCGCCGCAGCCGATCTTTCCTTCCAGCACCGGATGGTGCGATGCCAGGTGAAACTCCCCACGCTTGTCGAGATGGCAATCGAAGCACGCTTCCGGGCTTTTCCTGGGATTCACGATGGTCTGTCGTGCGCCCCCGCTCTCGGAGTGGACGCTTCCGGGGCCGTGACATGATTCGCAGCCAATCTCGGCGCTGTTTGGTCCGGCGGCATGAAGACGGGCATGAGAGGCGGTCTTGAAATCACGGGTGATGTTCTCGTGACATTGAGAGCAGTTTTCCGAGCCGACGAATGTCGCTCCTGGAATCCGAGGGGGCACCACAACCACGCGAGTCAGCGTGGCGCAGGAGATAAGGCCTGCTGCGAATAGTGCGACGACGACGACTCCGGCGATTCTCATCGTGAACGGGTTGCTCCAGAATTTTCGAATTCGCGATGGCATAACGTGATTCAGGTTCGGTTCGTTGCGACGAAGGAGGAGTCGGATGGTGCATTCATTTCTATTGATCGCCAAAGTGACTGCTCAGACCTTTCCGATCTTCTCGTGGGTTGCAGGTCTCTGACCATTTCTTGCTACACGGTGGTTAGCTTACGGCCCGCTCGTCTGTGAAAACGAAAGTCGAATAGCGGTTGGAGTTAAACCGAATCGAGTGCAAAATCCGATTTTCCAAGTCTTTTACAAACGTCTCTGTTGAACGGTTCGAAAGAAGGGCGGTTCATGTTGCAAAATCAATCACAGTAAAAATCAACCCACTCTTGCCAGAATGCCGGCGCGGGCTTCGGAAAAGGCGGTGTCAGGAGAAGTGGAGTCGTCAACGCAATTGCGATGAACAGGGGCTCGAAGTCATCTCCATTCAACTTTGATTTCTGACTGCAATGCCTCTCCGTGCGGCAACTACGAATGGAACCGGTGACAGCAAAATTTGCCCATAACTTTGCAAGGAGAGTGTAGTCGCTCCAGTTGACGATTCTTAACGTGGCATCCGTAGCGTATGAAAGAACTCGCACAAGGAAACATACTGAGGAGACCGCGGGATAGACGACGAATTCCGGAGAGTGCCGCGGGCACAGATGCAAGGCGTGAGCGCGGGAGGATGCCCGCAGCGGCCTCTGACCAAGCGAGCAACGCAGCAGATGCGCCCGCGCCGCCTCCGAGATTTGTCGGCTATCCCACGGTCTCCTCAGTAAGTGTAACCGAAAAGACGCGTTCCTTCAGATGCTCTTGTTTGCTGCAGCAGTGTCCGATCATCACGTCATTGAAATAGGAATCCTATGAACTCCAGAAAATGTAAAAAGCAGAGTGCTTCTGATTCTGAACGGAGTGAACGTCCCCGCTTGAAGGGGCTTCGCTCCTGGTCTGTTGGCCTGATTCTCCTTGGAATGATGGCATTCTCGGGGCAGTCAGGGTCTCCGATTGGCAGGGCGTACGGGGCTGACACCCCGAGCGACATCCGAGCCATTGCCCGGCCAGCCGCCGGGTTTACCCAAATTCTTTTCCACGGCAAGAAAGGGCCGTATCTCGTTCAGACCAGAGCGACGCTTGAAGCGGACGCTCCGTGGGCCGATTTGCCAAATGCGCTGGTGACGGAAGTTCAGACGGGAGTCTTTCAGGCTTACTTCCCGAACGGCCAGGATGATGCCGGCTTTTATCGGGTCGTCAGCGAGAGCGATGGTACCACGGATCTGATCGGATGGACCATTCTGGTGAAAACTTCCCCGCCGGCGAACGGCACACACTTCGTGCCCGGGGAAAGTCCGGTGGTGACAGTGACGATCCTTGATATACTGAGCGCGGTCACAAACTGCGCTTTTGGCACCGTGACACTTGAGTTGTCAAGTAGCTTACAATCAATGGGAAGCGACCATTTTCGCTCGATTTCAAAAAGCGCAATCTATGGCCGCGCAGAGTATAACTTTGCGCAAGGTTACGACAGATCGAGCTTCTCCACGCTCAGTCTTTACATGCACGGTCCTCAAGACCCGAAACTGACCACGACACCGGTGAAGTTGCTCAACGCCACTGCCGATCGTACCAAGACGCCGCATCATTACATTGATCTGAAGAAGAATGCGGACGTGAAGGTGAATGCCAATGTTTTGACTTATACCTTGAAGCCGGTGACGGATGAGCTGCCGGGCACCTATACGTTGAGCGTTTCGGCCACGCTGGATTCGGATCGGATTCAACAGATAATGCGACAATTCAATGTTCAGATCGGTACTGCTCAGGCGGAAGCACCTGTTGTCGCCAAGACCAGTTGCGCTGCGTGTCATGAGGGAGCCATCAGCGGCCACATGTATATGTATCATGTTGACCCGGGCCGTTCGCCGACAGGAAGCTGGGCGTTGGATTTTACTCCCGTGCAATCCTGCAAAGCCTGTCACAACAATGACGGATACGCCGCTTACAGTGATCCCGCGGCTCTCGGTGGTCGCGTTCCGGATCCCATCGTGCGTCGTGTTCATGGTGTTCACATGGGCGAGGGGCTCTCGTCGGCCTTCAACACGAACGAGGTGTCTGGTGATTTCAAAGACTACACGGAGGTCGTCTTCCCGGCGGATGTGCGGAACTGCACGAAATGCCATGTGGATGACCGCTGGAAGACCCAGCCTTCCGTCATGGCGTGCGGAGCTTGTCATGACAACACTTGGTTTGGACCGAAGAATGCCGTGCCAGCCGGCATGGTGGCCCACGTCGGAGGCGCTTTGACCGACAGCAAGACCTGCGTCATCTGCCATACGGCGGATTCGAGCGGCCTTTCTCCGATCACGGACAGACATGCGATCCCGCCTCCAGCCATGAACGGTATCGATGTAGCTCTGACACCGCCCGCCAATGGCAAGTTCTACGCCGCAGGGGACAAACCTCAAGTGACGCTGGTCTTCAAGAATGATGCGGGCAATAGCATTGGGGACCACACTTTGGTCAACACCACCAACTTCTCAACAGCCAGCCTCTTTGTTTATGGACCACGCAGCCACACGCTGCCGGTTCTGACCAGCATGGCCAAGTTAGGAGCGGAAACCAAGCGCGCTTCCGTGACATGTGCCAACAACGGCCCCTGGGACATCAACGGGAAGACGATCAAGATTGGCATCAACAGAACAGACCCGCAAAACATTACGATCGTCGGCGCGGCCAAGTTGGTAACAGCGGCGGAGGTTGTGGCTTCCCTGAACCCGGTTATTACCAGCCTGAATGGCGGGGCCAAAGCCTTCGTTTCTGGCTCGAAAGTGAATATCAAGAGCTTGATTCGAGGGTCGGAAGCTCGGATCGAGATTTACAATGGAGAGGTTACCACGGCGATGGGATGGAAGGCCAAAGGCGTCGTCTTGGAACCGGATGTCTTTGTTGCTGCAGTATCCACGCCTGGCAATGACCTCCGTCCGATTACGGCGGATCCTCTCGACTTCAACGATCCGATGGTGACTCGAACCGCAGCGAACATCACCTATCAGTTGGACGATGTCGCGGGCTTGGCCCCGGGCACCTACGGTGTCTATGTTTATCACCTGCCCGTAACCAACAAGGTTGCCGGGCTCACGGTTACCGGCATCGGCCACACCACGTTCCAGGTCGGAACGGAAACGCCGGAAAAGAAAGTAGCCACGAACTGTGGAGATTGCCACAACAACGGAGACGTCAAGACAATCTTCCACCTCACGGCAGGTCCCATTCACCCGGCGCCGTTCGATACGGATTACTGCAAGGCCTGTCACGACTATGGCCGTAGCACCACTGGTGACCTGTTCAAAAATCAGGGTGGGACTTCGTTGAGCGGCTGGAGCGGCTACGGTGCCATGCCCATCGTTAGAAGAGTCCACGGCGTGCATTACGCGCATTATCTCGATCATTCAGAGGAGATCTACGCCAACGCCACGAAAGAGACGTTTGGCGGGATCATCTTCCCTCAGGATGTTCGCAATTGCACCAAGTGCCATGCTGAGAGCGACACATGGAAACAGAAGCCATCACGCATGGCATGTCTTGCCTGTCACGACAGCGATGAAGCAAAGATCCACGCGAAGATCATGACCTACACGCCGGATCCAAAGGATCCATACGGACCCGACGCGGTCGAAACCTGTGAGCTTTGTCACGGTGCGACCTCGGCGTTCTCGGCGGACAAAGTGCATAGCATCACGAACCCATACAGACCTCCCTACCCGAGGGAACCTGTGCAGCCATAACGCAGCCTGCCGCGGAATATCATCGCGGGGCTGGCAAATGCTGGCCCCGCGATCACCTCACCAGAGGCAATCGTGGACCAACTTTACCAGCCAATCGAAGAAACCATCACGAAAGGACAATGATGCTTTAAGAACTTGTCAGGAAATTCCTTTCTCGAGGGAGTAGGAGGCGGGTTTTGGCATGAACAACCGTGTGTCGCCAAAACCCGCTTTACTTTTCCCAGGTCAGGTGGCTTCGAGGCATTCCAGCCGGATCGTGATTGCCAAGAAACCGGGCGGGGAAGGGCACATCCGCCAGGAATATCCCCAACTCAAACAAATCACGCGGCCATGACTGTCCTCGCCTCAACTCTTCGCTTGCGGTCACCATTTGCTTTTGCTCATCCAGCGAAGGTAGAGCTTTGAATTGCTCTCGATGTCGAACTCCCAATTTTGGCGAGGACGGGTTGATTGAGGCGCAGCAGAACCGTAGGCCGGGTGTTTGGAACCCTGGAATACTTGGAATCCGGAATCGATCTTTGGCACGAAAAGGGGTGGCTGAACCATTTGATTTCCCCGGACGATTATCTTCTGCGGTTGATGAAAATTGCGGCGAATTACGATGCCGCGATTGTCTGGGGCGACGAGCATCTGACAGAAGACCGCGTGACTCTTCGACTCCTCAGTGCGAACCAAGTGCCAGCCGCAAGGGATGGCGGTACTTTGGCAAATGCTGGAAAGCATTCTACAATCCCTTCGCATAGCTAGTCAGAAGGGACGGAGGGGATTGAAGCCTTCGTCTCGAAGGATAAACATGACTGCCGACACGCAGATGAATAGGCGTCCGATGAAGTCAGCTTCTCGAAATGTGCGCATTCCTTGCGGCTCAGTGACGTTGGAGGGCGAGTGGTGTATCCAGGTCGGCGCGGTGGGCATTGTGCTGTTCGCGCACGGTAGCGGCAGCAGCCGGCACAGTCCACGCAACCAGGCGGTCGCCCGCGCCTTGCAAGAGTCCGGCACTGGCACGCTGTTGTTCGATTTGCTGACGCGCGATGAGGAGAAGGAAGATGCGCGCACCGGTCAACTGCGTTTTGACATCGGTCTGCTCGCGCAACGACTGGTCGCGGCAACCCGATGGGTTGCTCGCCAGACGGAGGGTGAGTATCTGGGCCTCGGTTATTTCGGGGCGAGCACGGGCGGCGCGGCGGCGCTTGTGGCGGCGGCGGAGCTGGGTCCGGTGGTTGATGCGGTGGTTTCGCGCGGTGGCAGGCCGGATCTGGCGGGAGACTCCTTGCCGCAGGTGGAAGCGTCCACGTTGCTCATCGTCGGTGAATGGGATGATGTGGTGCTGCAACTCAACCAGCAGGCTTTCCAGCAATTGCGCTGCGAAAAGGAACTTGTTGTGGTGCCGCGCGCGACGCACTTGTTTGAGGAACCTGGAGCATTGGAGAAGGTCGCTCGCCTGGCGGAGGGGTGGTTCCGGCGGCATTTGAAACCAAGGTGAGTTTCTTTGAGGCAGCCTGGAGGAAAGGACTCCCATGATGATGCAATTCCGCAACCGAGTCGAAGCCGGCCAACTGCTGGCGAAGCGATTGATGAATTACGCCAATCGGAGTGACGTGCTGGTGCTTGCGCTGCCGCGCGGTGGCGTGCCGGTGGCCTACGAAGTTGCGCAGGCGCTCAATGCGCCGCTCGATGTGTTCGTCGTGCGCAAGCTTGGGGTGCCGGGTTACGAGGAGCTGGCAATGGGCGCGATTGCCAGCGGTGGCGTGCGCGTGCTCAACGGGAGCGTGGTGGAGTCGCTCGGCATATCCAGTGAAACGATCGACACTGTTGCGGCACGGGAGCTGCGCGAACTGAAGCGTCGCGAACGAGCCTACCGGCACGATCTTCCAGCGCCTGCTGTTCAAGGAAGCACGGTCATTCTCGTGGATGATGGCATTGCGACCGGTTCCACAATGCGTGCCGCTATCGAAGCGCTGCGTCACCTCAAGGCCGCCCGCATCGTGGTCGCGGTTCCCACCGCTTCATTTTCCACGGTCCGCGAGATGCGGCCAGATGTGGATGAGCTGGTCGCGGTGATGATGCCCGCCGATTTTTCCGGCGTCGGCCAGTGGTACCAGGATTTCTCGCAAACCACCGACGAGGAAGTGCGCGACTTGTTGGAAAGAGGCAACACTCTTCCCAATCCCATCTCAGGGTCCGCGCAAAAATAACTTCCAGTTTTGGCGGTCCCTAAACTTCATCGCTCGGTCGGAAGGTGATGGATTGTTACTTGAGGCTGAGGAAGCGAAACAGCACGGCAAGAGTGCCCTCGGGTTTCGCTGATCAAAGAACGCCGAGCGTGACCGTTCAGTCTATGTGGAGCTGCATCCCGGCGGTCAGAGCAATGAGAGCCGAGGAATCAACGAAAACTTCAGAAAACGCGCCAGCCGGACCTGTTCCCATCACGGTTGAGGAATCTGTGTTGACAGTGACACTGTACACTGTTAATCATTCCTTGTGGACGAGAAATTTTCCATCGGTGAGCTGGTCGATGTGGTCAACCAATGGTGCGTCCGTCACAAAATTGTCCCCGCCAGTAACCAGGCAGGGGAACGCATGACGGATCGAAACGTGCGGTTCTATCGCACGGTGGGTTTGGTGGATGCACCGGAGTCGGGTGGCGGGCAGGGGTATGGAGAGAAGCACAAGTTGCAGGTTATCGCTGTGCGGCTGTTGCAAAGTCAGGGTTTGCCGCTGCGCCGGATCCGTGAACTGCTGCTGGGCCGCTCGCTGGCGGACTTGCGTCGCATCGAAAAACAAGGGCTTGCCGAGGCCCGATCCGCCCCGGTGCTGGCGTTAAAGATGGTGCCGGGTGAGGATTGGCGGATGACGCCGCTCAATGGGGAATTTCTGCTCGTCTCGCGAACCAACCGTGCGTTGCCGCCGGAGTTGTTGGAACAGATCCGGGATCTGCTCCAAACCCGGCAGACGACCGGAAAAGAAGGAAAAGGATAGAACATGAAAGAAAAAACTCGTTTGATCGAATTGCCGCCGGTCCGCACTGAGGGATTTGGTCTGGTTGCATGGCTGGAGAAGACGCGCATTCAACTTCCGCTGAAGGGCGTTGAGTGCCGGTTTCAAGTTTGCGGGGACCTGGTCAGCGTGGAGATCGACCAAATCTTCCATCAGGAGAATCGTCAGCCATTGGACTGCCTTTACACTTTTCCGCTGCCTGGGGATGCGGCGGTGTACCGCTGCGAAATGCACATCAACGACCGCGTCATCGTGGCGCGCGTGGAGGAATTGGAGCGCGCCATCAAGCTTGTGCGGGAGAAAAAGGCGGCTGGCCATCGCACCGCGCTGGTCCGGATGGAGCGTGACAACTTGTTCACGCTTGAACTCGGAAACATTGCCCCCGGCGACGTCGTGGTCATTCGCTTCGCCTACTTCCAGACACTAACACGACTCGACGAGCGGGCTTCGTTCAACATTCCCCTCTGCCCAGGCGTTCGTTACATCCCAGGCACACCACTGTTGCGCACCAACTCTGGACGAGGGACGGCGGATGATACCAACCAGGTGCCGGACGCCTCTCGAATTTCTCCTCCACGCATTGATAAACTACATCCAGACGCCGCTTACCTGGCGATCGAAGGACGGATTGACCACTCGAAATGCAAAGTAGCGGACGTCCGATCGCCGTCCCATCCACTATTGGTGAAAGACCACGAGGGCTGCTCGCTGGTGAGTTTGGTCGATCGCGCGGCGGTGCCCGACTGCGATATGGTGTTGCGTTGGACGGAGCCCGCCAGCCAGGCATTGGAGTCTGCGGCGTGGCTCACACGTCACCCGGGCGAAAGCTTCGCGCTGGTGCGGCTCATCGCACCCAAGGAAGTTGTATCCGTAAAGGAGCATGCTCAGGACGTATATTTTTTGGTGGACCGTTCCACCAGCATGCAGGGCACAAAATGGGTTCAGGCTTGTGCAGCTTTTCGAGCTTTTTTGAAGACGCTGGAACCGCAGGACCGCGCATGGGCGACGTTCTTCGAGAGCCAATATCAAGACCTCGCGGAAAAGCCATTACCGCCGGGAGCTTTGCTCTCCGAACCGGCTGTGCAGGCTCTGGAAAAGATTGGCACTGCTGGTGGGACGGAGTTGCTCCCGGCGCTGATGCACGTCCTCGACGCCATTCAGAGGCATTCCAAGCACCGCAACACCGTCATCGTGCTCATTACGGATGGCCAGGTGGGCAACGAGGCTGCGATCAAGGAGGTGATCCGGCCGATGCCGCAAGTGCGAGTACATACGTTTGGCATCGATGACGCCGTTAACGATGGTTTCCTCAAGGCGCTCGCCGCTCAACAACGCGGCACGTGCTATCTCGTCACACCAGGCGATGACATTGTTGCCACCGTTTCGCGATTGGGTGTGCGCCTGCGCCGGCCTGTGTTGACGGACATCCGGCTACGCGGCACGTGGGAGCTTCCCGAGGCCAGCGTGCCGGATCTGCACGCGAGCGAAACGCTCAACCTGCCGTTGCGCGGTGGGGCGGACGCCCGTGAAATCGAATGGGAAGGCAAGCTGTCAAATGGCGAGGTCCAGGTGTTTCGCTGTTCCGTGGTGGAACAAGTGTTGCCAGGAGTTCCACTGCTCTGGGCACGCCGGCGTATCGAACGGCTGATCTCAGAAAACAATTACGGGGCGGCGATTGAATTGGCCAGGCAACACAACCTGGTGTGCGATGGCACCGCTTTCGTCGCTTGGGACGAGGTAGAGCGGATTGTTGTCGGACAGGCAAATCTGGATCTCTACCAACCCGCGCTGGAGATGGTCGGGGGCTGCGCGCCACTGCAGGCTTTTTATGGGGGCGCGGGGTGTGATGCCGATGTAAACCAGCGCGAGACATTTTTTAGTCGTATCGGCTCTTTGTGTGAAACATCGCCCGGGTCCACTCGCCAGGCGAGCACAGTATTGGACAACGACACTATGCTGAGCGCCATTACGCTAATTTCCACAGGTTTCTCTCTCTGGCGAGCAGGGCTGGAGAAGGATGACCTATTCCGCGGCCTGGCCGTCGCCGATGAGCTGCTCGGCTGGCTCGATCAATGGGCTGTCAGCGACCCGGCGAATCGAGCAGTGCGCGAAGAGAAATTGGTCGAGCTGGCAGGATTGATGGCTCAACTCCGCCAACGCCAGGAGCCCCAAATGATCCGGTTGGATGCCATGCGACGCTGGCTGGAAGCTACGCTAAACGACCAGCCTGAGTTCCTGCGGCCCGTCCTCGTAACCCTGGATCGGTTGGCGTCAGCGGCTCAGACAGACCACAAACAACTCGTTCGATAATATCGTGCTCAGGTCACGGTCTTTGAGCCGGCGCGCCGGGTCTCCCAAAGTTCCACCCGATTGCCGCCTTGCCTCGACCGCGATTCGCTTTGAAGCCACCGGCTGCGTTCTCGCTTTGCGGCACCGGTGGTTTCAAAGAATGGATGTAGAGTCGAAAATCAGCAGCCTGCGCATGCGCCAGCGCTCCGGTTCACCGATCTCTTCCTTGCTGAATTCCGTACCGGACGATACCGTTCGGCCATGAAAGTCTCAGAGATCAAGGGCCTGGTGGAGCGCCACCCCTTTCGCCCCTTTGCTGTCCGTCTTAACAATGGTGCGCAATACACCTTCAAAGATGCCAGGGATGTTGGTGCGCCCAAGGATTACCGTCTGTTAATTTACTTCGGCAAATCTGAAGCCGTGCGCATTGACACCGATAGCATTGTTGAAATCTTCGAGAGATAGCAGCGTCACGGCCATTCGCCCATTCCGTGCATTCTTCTTGAGTTCAGAAATCGTCTGCGAGTTCGCCGTGCTTGTGCTCTGGATTTGGAACAAGTTTGCGTCCGCGTGGATCCACCACCCAATCGAGATGTTCGAGCGGAATCTGACCAATGATGTTTGGCAGGGTGTCGGGCAATTCGATCACATCGAACAG
Organism: Pedosphaera sp.; assembly: GCA_009695275.1. GTDB lineage: Bacteria > Verrucomicrobiota > Verrucomicrobiia > Limisphaerales > F1-12-MAGs170 > F1-120-MAGs170. The sequence goes on from SIBF01000040.1 coordinate 14,403, forward strand.
ACCTGTCCGTCCCTGAATTTCCAACTCGACCGGTGAAAACACGATGCGCTTCTCCGACCGGTCCGACATGGTGCGGGTTGCGATTTCGCTGACGGGGCGCAGTCCAAGCGCCGTGATCACCTGGCGTTGCAAGTAGAACCGCGTGGCACCTGTGTCCACGAGTGCCTGCGCTTCGACGCACCGGGGTTTGCGCTTGGTTCGCTTGCGTGCCACGTCGCTCAGGTCGTCGTAGTTGGTCGCTTTGAAAGCAACGGTGACTTTGCCCATGCGAGGAAGCTAGGTATGTTCGAAGCGCATCGCAAGCTAGGGATTCGAGTTGAATCTCCCGCCAGACTCGGGGGGGGGCAGCATTCAACTCAGTCCACCAATGCCTGATAAGCCAGTCTGGAACACTTGCCGAGGATGCCGTCCTGATCGTAGGGCAGATGTTGGAAGAAAAACAGAAACAGGCACTTTTCCTTGGAGTCCATCTCAACACTGGTTGTCGCGTAACCGCCCCAACCAAAGGTTCCGATTGAACCCGGCGCGCCGGTTTTTGCCAAATCAGTGACCACTGAACCGCCCAGACCGAAGCCGAGTGGTTCAGGATTGATCTTCGGTGGGTCAAGGTGGGAGAGATGATTTACCCGCATCAACTCGATGGTTTTGCGCCCCAGGAATTGCTTCCCGTCGAACCGTCCGTCATTCAGCAGCATCTGTCCGAAACGAGCATAATCTCCTATTGTAGAAAACAGTCCACCGCCACCGCTCGGCATGCTTTTGCCCTGGACGGTACGACGGCTGCGAACGCGGGTTTGGGTTCTGCTTTTCCTCCAGCTTTCCATCGGCGCTGCGTTCATAAACCTTCGCTAGTCGCGACTTTTTCTCTTCCGGCACAAAAAAGCCGGTATCCTCGGTATCCTTCATCCCTTAGTGTGAATCGGTTTCATCGATCTGAAACAGGCGACTGACTAGGCCAACACGCCCTTCACCACCTGACCGGCTACGTCTGTTAGGCGAAAGTCGCGGCCTTGGAAGCGGAAGGTCAGCTTTTCGTGGTTCACACCGAGGCAATGGAGGATCGTGGCATGGAGGTCGTTCACATGGACGGGATCCTTGACGATGTTGTAGGCGAACTCGTCGGTCTCGCCATAAGTGACACCGCCTTTGATGCCGCCGCCGGCCATCCAGAGACTGTAGCAGCGCGGATGATGATCGCGGCCAAAGCTGGTCTTGGTGATCTCGCCCTGGCTGTAGGCGGTGCGGCCAAATTCGCCGCCCCAGACAACGAGCGTTTCGTCGAAAAGTCCGCGTCGCTTGAGGTCCGTTATGAGCGCGGCGCTGGCCTGGTCGGTTTGCTTCGCCTGGGCGCGGATGCCGTCGGGCAGACCGCCGTGATGATCCCAATCGCGGTGGATGAGCTGGACGAACCGGACGCCACTCTCGGAAAGTTTGCGGGCGAGCAGGGCATTATTCGCGAACGACGATTTGCCTGGTTCAGCACCGTAAAGTTCGAGTGTGTCCTTCGACTCCTTGGAAATGTCCATCAGGTCCGGCACGCTGGTTTGCATGCGGAAGGCCATTTCGTAGGCGTCAATACGAGTGGCGATTTCGGGATCGGCCAGCGTGTCGAGTTGCTGGCGATTGAGCGCCTGAACATCGTCGAGCATCTGGCGGCGGACTTTTTCGCTGAGGCCAGGCGGGTTTGAGAAGAAGAGCACGGGATCGCCTTGCCCGCGAAACTGCACGCCCTGATGGTTGCTCGGGAGAAAACCGCTGCCCCAGTAACGCGTCTGCAGCGATTGCCCGCCACGCCCGGAAAGCATGACGATGAAGGCGGGCAGGTTGCGGTTGACGCTGCCGAGGCCATACGATGCCCATGCGCCCAAAGTCGGGCGGCCCGGCTGCTGATTGCCGGTGAAGAGATAGGTGACTGCGGGATCGTGGTTGATCGGATCGGTGTTGATTGTGCGGATGAGGGCGATGTCGTCCGCAATCTTGCCGATGTTCGGCAGGACTTCCGAGATTTCCATCTGAGACTTGCCGTGCTTCACGAACTTGAACGGCGTGCCGACGCATGGGAAATTCTTCTGGCCACTGGTCATGCCTGTTATGCGCTGCCCCATGCGGACGGAGCCGGGCAATTCGATCCCGGTCATCTCGACGAGCTTCGGCTTGTAATCGTAGAGGTCAATGTGCGATGGCGCGCCGGACATGAAGAGGTAAATGACGCGCTTGGCCTTGGGCGCGAAGTGCAGCGGATTGAGCGCCCCGAGCGATTGGAGCGGGTTTGGCGCGTCGGCGGCGAAGAGTTTTTCATCGAACAACGACGCCAGCGCGAGCGCACCCATGCCGGTGGTCGAGCGTTTCAGGAATGTGCGGCGCGAGAGACTTTGTTGGAGCAAGGAGTCGAACATAGGATTTGAGGGTTAGTTAATCATACCTTTAGCAAGGATGGAAACTTGTTTTCATGGATTCATCTTTTGTTGAGCGGAGTGTCCGTGGGATCTTCCGCCGTACGGGCAAGCAGTGTAAGCGCATCTGCTCGTTTTACTCAAATGTGTATTGTGCGCAATGTCGCTGTGGTTTCGAGTAAGGGGCACGTCTTGGGTGCTAATTTGGCGCGGTGTCGCACGACTCCAGTCCGCATCTGTTTTGATGCAAAGCGGAGGTCCCTGATCCACGGATAAGGGAGTTTTAACCACGGATGACACGGATGAACACGGATGGAGACGGGCCTTCCGTCGCGGTTGATGTGAATTCGTATCATCAACAGTCTGTAGTGAACGTCGCAACAGCGGGGAATCCTCAGTCCATCCGTGTTATCCGTGTCATCCGTGGTTACCCAAGAATTATGTCTTCCCTTATCCGTGGTTTTGGGGAGGTTCTCGGAAGTTGACGGAACCCTGCCTTGCCGGTACGAATCTCTCTCGCCTATGAGGGAATTCATTTATCGATGGTCCTTACTCTTGTTTTTGTCGATCGCTTTCAAGCTGGCAGCGGCGGATCTGCGTTTATCCGTGGCGAGCCTTGATGAAAGTCGCCGGCCCACGTTGCTTCTGTCAGGGTTGGTATCAGGCCAGTACGGACTGGAAGCTTCGACCAACCTCTCACAGTGGTTCAGTCTGATCTCCTCGCCAGGCAGCGGCGGTGAACTCCGTTACCTTCACACCGACGCCACCCGGTTCGGAACGCTCTTTTATCGAGGCATCAAACTGCCCGACATCACTCCGCTGGCCAGGATTGTCCCTCAAGTGGACTCGAACTACGTGGCCGTGGGAGTGGTCACTTTTCAGGAAGGTGGCCGGCTCTCGCTGACGAACGAAGGTGGAACGCGCTACACTTTCACCGTCGCCCCGAGCAATGTTCTCAATTCGGTGGCCATCACCATGCAACTCGTCACCAACTTGGTATCGTTTCCCTTCGAAAACGAGATGCGTTCCGCTGTGAAGTTCGAACCCGATGGTTTTCGGTTTCACGGCGCCGGGCTGTTGGAGATTCAATACCCCACCAACGTCCCGCATCTGAAACTCTCCAGCTACGCCTTCGATGGCCAGGGCGGCGATTTCCATCTGATGCCCGACTTGGTCGCGACCAATTCCGTGCGCATCCCAGTAACTCATTTCAGTGTGTTCGGCACGGCGGTTTGGGCACCGACCGAGCGCACCAGGGCTACGCTGGCCCACGTAGGCAACGTCCTGTCGGCTTACCAGCATCGTCTGGCAAAGGTTGCCGCCGAGGAGAGGCAACGCCAACTGCTGGCAGACGAGAGTCAAAGCGAGAAAGTCAGTGCGGAATTGCTCAAGTCGATCGAGGATTACTACGAATTGCATCTCAAGCCTAACTTCGGCGCGGCCGAAAGTGACTGTTCCTTGTTTATGGGCCTCACGCCGCTCGTGCTGGGTAATGAACGGCAACTAGAATTGCTTGGCGTCTCCGGCCAGAAGTTCTACATCACCTCCGCCACTGGCCAGAAGGCGATTTGCAATTGCCTCAACGAGCTGTTTTTCGCCTGCGAGGAGGCCTCGATCTCGGCTGAGTCCTTAATGAAGGGCCTGCTTCGAATCGAGCGCTAGGCCAAGCTTTTAGGCCTGGATACCTCGATCTCGGAGGATTGCGGCACGGGGAGCATTCATGAATGGATCAGCGACGCGGAGAACAAGAAGCTGCCTTGCTTGACCAAATGGATCGGCACCATCACCTATTCCGAGGCAGGCACTTTCTCCCGAGAGCGCAGTGCGACATCCGGAACGGGCTCGGACGCAGCGCATACAACCACCAAGGAATCGATGTCCGTCCAATATAGTTTCGAAGGAGGAGTCGAGCGGGTCGAGCTGGAGGATGATTCCATTCCGGGATTTTTTTCATCCGAGACCTGGGACTTGTTCTTTTACCCGGACGCCAGCGGCACGTATTCGTATCAACGCGATATTGAGAGGAGCTATGTTTGCAGGAGCGAAGATGGCGTCCAGAAGGGAAACAACTCGGTCGCAATCAAAGGCGCCGGCTCTGGATCCAATGAAGTCAAGGTTCATTTCGTGTTCGAGGACGGTCAATTGACGGCCTTCACGATCATCGAGCGCAAAGGACTCAAGATTGAGATCCCTGTCACCGGCAAGGAAACCCGGACGGATTGTCCAAAGAGGAACAGGGTCACCGACGCCATCGAGCAGCAAAGCCCGATCATCGTTTTCGAAGTGTCTTCAACGGACAGCCACACTTTCGAAACGCCCTTCGTTCCAACGGAACAGGTGATCTTCTCCACACGAACCCCCACCCAACTCGAAGGGAGTGCCAGCGGACTTCGGCAGGCTGTCCTGGGCGACTCGATCGTCTTGGTTCCGTACACTTGGAAATTCTCGCTCCGGCGGCGACCGGAATGATTCTGCGATCTTGAACCCAACAAATCTATTGCCTGAGAGTTGCCGACCTCGGGGAAGAATTACTTATGCCGCGTGGCTCTCCCCGACAGGAGTTGCCACAGCGCATCCAGAAATCGTCTGACGGTCGCATTGAACGCCAGTGATTCACCCGGCATGACGAACGTGATCGTCAGAGAGGTGATCAGCCAGACGGTGTGCGCCGTCACCCACAGAACTGGAATATCGATGAATCCTTCTCTGTCCATGCGTCCTGCGGAGATGTCTCTCAGGATGTTGGGCAGCCAAATCAAACCCAGCCACGCGAACGGAAAGATCACTGCCTGCGCCGCGAAGAATTGTCGTGTGCTTCGCCGGCCAAACTTCGAACCAGAAAAGATCAGCCAACACCCGCAGGCATACATCGCTATCAGCAGCCACTCGTAGGCCCATTCCCATCGGAAAAGATCCGTGGGAGAGAAATTGCGAGCCATAATCCAGTAGTGCTCCGCAGAGAGGCGGTCGTTGAAGCCCATTGCGCGCCCGGCGCTATCGGTGGTTTGGTAATCCGTCGCTCCTATTCCGACGCGGAGCACGATGAACATGGCCATTGCTACTCCGGCTAACAGAATCAGCGTCCGGCAGAAATTGCGCTTATCAAATCTCATTACTCTCCCGCCAGTCGATCATCGAAGTGAATAACTGAATCTCAGAATGGCGCGGCCCACCCGTAAAGCCGCTTAAAAAGTTGGCGTTTGATATCGTCGGGGGAGAGTCCATTGGGGAGCGAAGCCATGACAACTGCGCGGGCGGCATCGAACATCCGCGTGCCCATGACGAACCGCTCCGCCCCGGAGCGAGCCATCAGTTTTTGCCGGACGAGTTTGGCGATCTCTGGCGACGTGTCATTCATGCAAACATTCCTGCCATAACTCAACCAACTCCAGTTCGCGTACCCACCGCTGGACATAGACGTGGTCGAATCCGGTCGAGGCCAGGTTTTTCACGTCGCGGAGTTGCAGCTCGGAATGGGAGTCCTTGGCCCAAACAAGTTTCGAGAGGATGAGGTCCTCCTTGCTGACGATCCATGTTTCGAAATCCTCGATCTTGATTCGTCCGCGGCGGTTGAACTCGGTCAGGCGATACTCGCTTTGCTTGCGGATGATGCAATCGACTTTGATGACGCTCTCGTGGTGGATGAGGTTGAATAGCGATTGCCCCGCTATGGATCTGTCCACCGCTTCGCGCGAGACATAATAGTCTGGACTGAATAATTGAACCATCCGCTCCGCGTCCGCCGGTTGCAATTCGACAACGATGTCAATGTCGCGGGTCATGCGCGGCTGCGCATAGTAATTCATCGCCATCGAGCCGGTGAGCATGTAGGCAATGGCGGCCCCATCCAGCCGGGTGGAAACGTCACGGACGATATCGAGTTCGTTTTGCATCGAAGGTCGCTGCACCATCTTGGTTTCACCCTGCCCAACCCGGCAAGTTCAACCACGAATGCAATTCGAAGGGAGCCGTGTAGCGATTAATCTTATCCCTTTCTTTCCCCTTACCCTTTCGTCACCGTCTCATCCAGATTCAAGAGCGTATTCGCGATCACCGTCCAGGCCGCCAACTCGCTCAAGTCCATGTCCACCGGTGGAGCTGAAGCCCCGACGTGGATGAGCTTTGAAGCGGCGATCCGGTCTTGCTCAAAGTTCTTGAGGTAAGTTTGGAATGACTTCTCCAGTGTCGTGCGCTCGAACCGTGTGGGTGGTCTGCCGAGGCAGGTTTTGAAGGCGTAGTTGAGCCGGGCATCGAAGCTGCCACCGCCTTCGCGCAGGATGCGTTGACCAAAGGCACGTGAGGCTTCGACATAAACCGGGTCGTTCATAAGCACGAGCGCCTGGAGCGGAGTATTGGTGCGAGGGCGGCGCATGGTGCAGGTCTCGCGCGGCGGCGCATCGAAGGTGACGAGCGATGGGTAAGGCAGTGATCGACGCCAGTAGGTGTAGATGCCGCGCCGGTAATTTTCCTCGGCCTTGCTCTGGATGTATTGACGCGTGCCCTCGAAGGCGACGGCTTCCCAGAGACCGGGCGGTTGATACGGATAGACGCTTGGCCCGCCAATTCTGCGGTTTATCAATCCGCTCACGGTCATGGCGCTGTCGCGGATGGCCTCGGCCTCCAGCCGGTGTCGTGGGAAACGCGCGAGCAGGCGGCCCTCGGGATCGCGTTCCTGAAGTTCAGGTGTCATGGCCGCGCTCTGGCGGTAGGTCGCGGACGTGACGATGAGCCGTTGGAAGGCTTTCAAATCCCACTTCGAGCGGACCAATTCGGTCGCCAGCCAGTCGAGCAATTCCGGATTGACTGGCCATTCGCCTTGCGAGCCGAACTCTTCCGACGTTTTCACGATGCCGGTGCCGAAATACTCCAGCCAGTAATGATTGGCGATCACGCGAGGAGTGAGCGGGTTGTCCGGATGCATCAGCCATTTCGCAAACCCGAGACGGTTCCTGGGCAGGTCATCCTGCCAGGGGAAGAGCTGCGAGGGGACATCGGCGGTCATCTTCTCGCCGCGTTTTTGATAATCGCCGCGAATCAAGAGGAAGGTGTCGCGCGGTTTCTCCATTTCTCCCATGACCATCGTCAGGGGGAGGCTGTTCTGGAAATCGTCACGGGCCTTGCGCTGGTCGCCGAGCACCTTCGCCATGTCTTTGATCTCGGGAACGAGCGTCAGTCGATAGTGCTTCTGGAGGTCGAGCTTTTGCGTCGGGGTGCGTTGGTCGTCGCCAGCGATGAGCGCGGCGCGGGCGTTGTCGGGCATACCGAAGAATTCGGTCAAGCCTTCGGACGTGGTTGCCGCGAAACGAATCCTCCCAAGCGTGTGTTGCGGACGCTCAGACTCAAACTTCAAGCGCAACTTGATCTCAGTTCCCCCCGGGAAGCCAAGTGGCTCCTGTGCTCGGAAGAAGGCAAAGTGTGCCGCGGGCTTGTCTCCAGGCGCGCCGTCGATCGCCCAACCCGAGTCGGGCTTGCTGTCGAGCGTGCCGCCCACGGAGAAACCGTTTTGATTGAAGTCTGCCACCGCCGCCGTGAATTCCACCGGGTGATCGAATGCGGGCTCAACCGGCGCGTTGAAGGGCAGGGGATGGCCGCCACCGCCGTTGCTGATCTTGAGCAGGAGTTTGTTTTCACCGGAGATCAGATAGACGCGGTGTTGATCTTCCTTCGAATCGGCGGAATTGCGGATGTTCCGTGCGGAAACTTTTCGCCCGTTCATCCACGTCTGGAGTTCGTTGGTCTTGCCGAATGAAAGCCAGACCCATCGGGGCGAAGTAACCTTGATCGTGCGATGGAGATAAACGGCGGCATTCGTTCCGCATAGTTCGGATCGAGGGATGGTGTCTTTCCAATCCAGATGCTCGGTCCACTTGAGTTTGCCGTCCTCGTAAGTCTTGGCCAGATCGACACCGCTCTCAGGACCGAAGGCTTTATCATAGGCTTCCTTCTCGGACGCGGCTTTGAATGCGCCGAGGGAGAACCAGTTGCCGAGGATGAGGATCGGTGAATCAGGGGTGGCACCGTCGGCACCTTCGGCGCTCTCGATCTTCGGTTTCAGGGCGCCTGCCTCGGCTTCGATCTTTGTCAGGAGGAACTCGCCCTTCTCACCGCGGCCCCATTTCTTCTGCGGCAAAGCGTCGTCGGGCAGAACCTCAAGACGAAGCGCGGTGAGATTGCGTGTCTCGGTACGAAGGGTGATTTCGTAAACGTCTTTCGGGGCGTTGGTGCCGGTGATCCAGATGGAATCATCAGCCAGGCGTTCGAAGCCCGCGCCGCTCTCGGCCTTCATTGCGGTCACTGGAAGCACGGTCCACGGTTCGACGGCTTCGTTCCGCAGTTTGGTCTGCCAGGCAGTTTGCGCGGTGTCGCGTTCTGCATGCGGAGATTCGAGAAGCACCTTCTGCGCGCTGTCGAGCGCGGCAACTTCTCGATTCATTTGTTCGAGCCTGGTCTTTTGCTCCGGAGTCTCGAGCGTCAGGCGCGGCACGGGGTTTTCCTGCTGATCCATCCCGTTTTCGGCGACGGTGTTGAAGAAGGCGAAGAGCCGGTAAAAATCCTTCTGGGTGATCGGGTCGTACTTGTGATCATGGCATTCGGCGCAGGCGAGCGATGTGCCGAGCCAGACGCGCGCCGTGGTGTCCAGACGGCCCACAATGTATTTCACCGCGTATTCCTCGGGGATGGCGCCGCCTTCGGAGGTGGTCATTTCGTTGCGATGAAATCCGGTGGCGATGATCTGGTCGCGAGTCGGTTTGGGCAGGAGATCGCCAGCCAGTTGCTCGATGGAGAACTGGTCGAAGGGCATGTTTTTGTTGAACGCGTTGATCACCCAATCGCGCCAGTGGTAAAGGTCGCGATGCGCGTCGTGATGGTAGCCTTGCGAATCCGAGTAGCGGGCCAGATCCAGCCAGAACATCGCGCGGCGCTCGCCGTAAGCCGGTGTCGCCAGCAGGCGATCGACAAGTTTCTCGTAGGCATCAGCGCTGTTGTCGTAGAGGAACTGATCCACTTCATCGATCGTCGGCGGCAGTCCGGTCAGGTCGAGGGCAACACGGCGCGCGAGCTTCGCCTTGTCTGCTTCCGGAGACGGCTTCAAGCCTTCCTTCTCCAGCTTGGCGGCGACAAAACTGTCGATGGGATTGCGCACCCAGGGTTTGCTCTTCACTTCGGGCGCGCCGGGCTGCTCCGGTTTGTTGTAAGACCAGTGCCCCTTCCATTCCGCGCCTTCGCTGACCCACCGTTTGAACAACTCGACCTGCGCCGGGGTGAGCTTCTTGTTGAATTTCGACGGCGGCATCAAGTCATCCTCGTCGGCGGTCGTGATGCGGCGGATGAGTTCGCTCTTCGCGAGATCGCCAGGCACGACGGGAATCTCCCCCGATTTCGCCGGCTTGAAAATTTCCTCGCGCAGATCGAATCGGAGCTTCGCCTTGCGCTCCTTCACATCCGGTCCGTGGCACGCATAGCACGTGTCCGAGAGGATGGGGCGGATGTCGCGGTTGAAATCGACCCTGGCACCGGATGCCTTTGGCGAGGCCGATTCCGCTCCGCCGTCATTGCTGCCAGCCAGATAGAATGCGAGGGCGATCATGCAGGCTCTCAACCAAAACAATGCAGTAGGAGCGCGGGATTTATTCCGCAGTCGCGTGGAAGTGCCAACCAGGCAGCTGACTATTGCTCCAGCACCTTGCTCCTCGGGGTTGTCACCATCCAGCGACTTGATTTCCGAGGGCGTGGCCTGCCACAAATTCCCCGGCACATGGGACGTTCGCACATTGCGGCGGAATAAATTCCGCGCTCCTACTCGCATTCTAGCGCAACACTGATGGACGAATTTCATAAGCACATCGCAACCGGGATTTATTGCGATGGAACTTAGGGACTGTTCGCACAGTAGGCAATCGGCAAAAGCGACGCCGGCTAATTTTACAGATCACTCATGAGGGATCGAAGGCTCGCGAATCTCAAGCATGGGCCTTCACACATCCTAACTTCCGGCAAAATAGCGCTAGAAAACGACAAAAAGAGCGTATTCTTGACCGAGCCGGTTGCGCAACTTACGTCAACCAAACGCGAGCAAGGCCTCGAAACGCCTCCCTGTGGATTAGCAGGTGAGGCAGTGTTACCTTTGCTGGCAGAAGCCAAAACAAATTGTGACCCAAAGTTCATGAGTAAACGAGCCGGCGGCAAAAAGCAAAAGCGGTGTCAGCGCCGCCACGTGGGCATTTGGTTCCTGCGGATGGCCTTGCTGCTCTTGGCGGGCTTGATGCCGGCAAACGGGGCTGAAACGGGGTCTCAAATTCAATTCAACCGGGATATCCGCCCGATACTGGCTGACAACTGTTTTGCGTGTCATGGTCCAGACGCCAACGCGCGGAAAGCTGGTCTGCGGCTCGACACAAAAGAAGGAGCGTTTGAGACCACCGACAAGCACGGCCCCGCGCTCGTGCCCGGCGATCTGACAAAGAGCGAACTCTGGAAGCGGATCACGTCCTCCGATGCGGATGATGTCATGCCGCCGCCGAAATCGCGGAAAGAGCTCAAACCAGCGCAGAAGGAAATGCTCAGAGACTGGATTCTGGCAGGCGCTTCCTGGCAGGGGCACTGGGCCTTCATCAAACCGGAGCGGCCTCCCGTGCCAGTGGTCGGTGGAACGGTATTCAACGCACCGGTGGCCGAAGATTCGAAAACCGAAGCCTTGCGCAACAATTCAAGGCTCAGCCAAAGCTGGGGCCGCAATCCGATCGATGCGTTCATTGCGACAAAGTTGGAGGCCAGGGGGCTGACTCCTTCGCCGGAGGCCGGTCGTCGAAATCTTGCGCGGCGACTCTCCCTGGACTTGACCGGGTTGCCGCCAAAACCTGAAGAGGTGGAAAAGTTTGTCAGTGATCGTTCACCCGAGGCTTGCGAAAAACTTGTCAATCGTTGGATGAGTTCTCCTGGCTGGGGTGAGCATCGCGCCCGTTACTGGCTCGACGCCGCGCGCTACGCCGACACGCACGGACTGCATTTCGACAACTATCGCGAGATGTGGCCGTACCGAGACTGGGTAATCCGCGCCTTCAATCGGAACATGCCATTCGACCAGTTTGTCATGGAACAGATCGCCGGTGATTTGATGGAGAATCCGACGATGGACCAGTTGGTCGCCACAGGGTTTCACCGATGCAACATGACAACCAACGAAGGCGGCACCATCGAAGACGAGAATCTGGCCAACTACGCGAACGATCGCGTCACAACGACTGGCTGGGTCTTTCTCGGTCTGACGATGAACTGCAGCGCCTGTCATGATCACAAGTTCGATCCCATCACGATGAAGGACTTCTACTCGATGGCAGCGTTCTTCAGAAATACCAGGCAGACGGGCTACGACAAGAATTGGCGCGAGGGAGATGATTATTTCGTGGTGCCGCCAACGGAATCCGACCGGGTCCGCTGGAAGGCTTTGCCCGATGAGATCGGGAATGGGAAGCGTGCGTTGACCGAGCAGGTCAGGCTGGCCGACAGTGCCTTTACGAACTGGTTCGAGCAGGCGCGAGTTGATCTCGCGGGCAAGTCAGTTCGGTTCCCTGCGGAAGAGTTGAGGGTCGCCTTCAATGAAGGCCGCGGAACAAATTTGACAGGCCTGATCAAAGGGAAAACTTCGCACATTGTTGGTTCTCCGGGTCTCGGATGGATGGGCGGTGGTCCGCTGGGACCGGGCGCAATCCTCACCAGGACGAACAGTTTTCTGGTGGGAGATGTGGGAGACTTCGATTCTGGCGAAGCTTTCTCGCTTGGAGCATGGGTCTTCGTGCCGGAAGAGTTCAAGGGCGAAGGCGTGGTGCTGGCGCGCATGGGGGGCAAGGAAGAAAAATACCGGGGATGGGAATTCTTCGTTCGTGATGATCGCTTTGGTGTGTCGATCGTGAATCGACGTCCATCAATCTCGATGAAAGTGCGATCGCAGGAGAAATCAGTAACCAAGGGCAAGTGGCATCATCTATTCTCCACTTATGACGGCTCAACTCGTGCCAGTGGTTTCAAGCTCTTCATCGACGGACTTCCAGTCCCGGTGAACCAAGCCGAGGACGGGCTTGAAGGATCGATCCGGACGGCGCTCCCGTTGCGAATCGGCCGCCGCGAGCACGATGGTCAGGCCGACGGATTAGCAGTCCAGGATGTTCGTGTATATCGCTCCCGATTGGATGCTTCTCAAATCGCGGCGATTGCCGCTGCTCCGCGCCTCCGGTCCCTGTTCACTTATGCTGCCCCGGGCAGCACCAACAGCCCGGCTTTCGAAGTATTGCGAAACTATTTCCGGGCGACACAGCACAAAGGCTGGCAGGAGGCATCGGAGAAACTTGCCGCGTTGGAGTCGGAGAAGAGCGCCATTCGAGGGCGCAGTCCTGTAACTCACATCCAGCGCGAGAAGAAGGATTCGGAACCGATGGCGCAGATTCTCTTCCGTGGACAATACGACAAGCCCCGCGAGAAGGTGGCTTCAGCAACTCCGGCCGCGCTGCATCCGATGCCGGCAGATGCGCCACGGAATCGCCTTGGTCTCGCGAAATGGCTTGTGTCTCACGAAAATCCATTGACCGCCCGTGTTGCTGTCAATCGTTTCTGGCAGGAGGTGTTTGGTATCGGGCTCGTAAAATCGGCGGAGGATTTCGGCACGCAGGGCGAGACGCCGGTGAACCAGGCGCTCCTGGACTGGCTCGCGGTCGAGTTCGTGGAAAGCGGCTGGGACGTAAAGCACCTGTTCACTCTCATGCTGACATCGGCGACTTATCGGCAGAGCGCGGAAGTCACACCAGAAAGGTTGGATAAAGATCCACTAAACAGATTTTTGAGCCGCGCGCCGAGGTTCCGCATGGATGCCGAGATGGTTCGCGACTACGCCCTTGCCGCGAGCGGGCTTCTGTCCGGCCGACTCGGCGGTCCAAGTGTGAGGCCTTACCAACCCCAAGGAGTTTGGGAGGCAGTGGCGATGCCGGAAAGTAACACGCGTTTCTATGAGCATGAGGCTTCCGATGCTTTGTACCGCCGCAGCCTCTACACATTCTGGAAGCGCGCCGCCCCGCCTGCGACGATGGATATCTTCAACGCGCCAAGCCGCGAAGTTTGCGCGGTACGCCGCGAACGCACCAACACACCGCTTCAAGCTCTGGCGACTCTCAACGATCCCCAGTTCGTGGAAGCGGCGCGGTGTCTCGCGGAATCAGTCTTGATTCACGCCAGAGGCCGGGAGGAGAAAGCTCTGGACGAGATCGCGATGCGCTTGCTCTCGAGAGAATTCACTTCAGAAGAGCGAGCCCTCGTGAAGACAACATTATCTGAAATGAAAAGCTTCTACGAACAGGAGCCCCTCGAAGCGAAGAGATTGATCTCCGGTGGCGAATCAAAGACTTCTGGAAAAGTGCCGCCCGCGCAGCTCGCCGCCATGACCATGGTCGCGAATCAGCTCATGAATCTCGATGAAGTGTTGAACAAATGAGAACCGATCCAAGCTCACGAGGCCAGCTCACAGTCACTCACAACTCATCCAGGATTACTCGTTAGTATCATGAGCCATCTCAACGAATACATCCTCCACGAAACACGCCGGCAGTTTCTGGCCCGAGGCAGGAATGTGCTTGGTTACGCCGCTCTCACCGCTCTCCTCGGTGAAAATCTCCGCCTGTGGGGGGAAGATTCTCCAGTCAAAGTGACGCTTCCTCATTTCTCTCCAAAGGTGAAACAGATCATCTACCTGCACATGGTGGGCGGGCCATCGCAGATGGATCTCTTCGATTACAAGCCGGTGATGAAGGAGTGGTATGACAAGGATTTGCCCGACACCATTCGCATGGGCCAGCGTTTGACCACGATGACTTCTGGGCAGAAGCGTTTTCCGGTCGCCCCGTCGAAGTTCAAGTTCAGCCAGGTGGGCAAGGCTGGGCTTTGGATGAACACGGAGCTGCTTCCATGGACCGCCAAGGTCATTGATGACATGGCGTTCATCCGCTCGATGCACACTGAAGCGATCAATCACGAGCCTGCGATCTGCCACATGCAAACAGGCAGCATGGTCGGCGGCCGCCCTTGCATCGGGTCATGGGTCAGTTACGGCCTTGGCTCGCTCAATGAAAATCTGCCCACGTTCGTCGTCATGGTCGCCGAACCGACCAACAAGGAGCAAATCCAGGCCATCAGCGCGCGGCTGTGGTCCAGCGGATTTGTCAGTGGCGAACACGCGGGCGTGCCTTTCCGCAGCCAGGGCGACCCGATCCTTTTCATCAACAACCCGCCCGGTGTGACGGGCGAGCTCCGCCGCAAACAGCTCGACGGGCTCAAGGCGCTGAACGAATTGAACTATCGCCAGGTCGGCGATCCGGAAACTCACACCCGGATCCAGCAATTCGAAATGGCCTACCGGATGCAAACGAGCGTGCCGGAATTGACCGCCGTGTCGAACGAGCCTGAGAGCACCTACAAACTTTACGGAGATGAAGCGAAGAAGCCAGGCACCTTTGCCTACATCTGCCTGCTCTCACGTCGCTTGATCGAGCGTGGCGTGCGGTTCGTGCAAGTGTACCTGAACAACTGGGATCATCACAGCAACGTGGGTGGACGACTGCCGATGCAATGCAAGGATGTCGATCAAGCCACCTACGGATTGATCCAGGATCTCAAGGCGCGAGGGCTTTTCGACAGCACGCTGATCATTTGGGGTGGGGAATTCGGTCGCACCATTTACAGCCAGGGCGGATTGACCAGGGACAACTATGGGCGAGATCATCATCCACGCTGCTTCACCATGTGGCTCGCTGGTGGCGGCATCAAGGCTGGAACCATCCATGCCTATCCGGTTGTTACCCTCACCCGCAACAGCTAGGGTGCGTCCATTCGCCAGAATAAAGTCCAGCGTAGGTTGGAGCCGCTACATCTCCTGCGATTCCAAGCAGGGAGCGGAACGCGTTGAACGGGTAGAAGCGGCGGTTG
>SIBF01000041.1 GCA_009695275.1 Pedosphaera sp.
GAAAAAAACTTCGCTCAACCGTTGAATTTCCTTGGCGAGCGGCGAAATCACCCTGTAGAAACAATCTCGCCCGCACCGACAGTATAGATCTGTACCCATCGATACATCATCCTTTGAAATCCCGCCCTAATGGGACAAGCTCTACCCTAGCGGCCCGGCATCATCGATTCTCGATTTCAAACATCTGTCCAAGAAGACCGTGGCGCCCGTGCTCTTCGTCGATGGGCGCGTGAAGTCCATCAACCTTAAGGAACACTTTCGGAGAAATCCGCTGTATCCCGCCGAGCCGACGCCGGATCTGATTTGGTACAAGGCGAAGGAGTGAGGAGGACGACTGCCTATGAAAGCCATTGAAACTAAGATGCCATTTCGCAAGTTCGTGTCGCGTTGGCCGATGTTGAGAGTGCTGGTGCTCGGGATTTTCCTGGCTGCTCATGCCTGGCTGGCACCGACGGCATGGGCCCAATGGGAGAACTACGAACCTTACACCTTCACGACCCTTGCCGGAAGCGCCGGCGTTAGCTCCGTGGACTGGACGGGGAGCGCCGCGCGGTTTAGGAATCCTCTCGGCGTGGCGGTGGACATAGAGTCTTCGTCTTCGATGAATTTGTGGGAGTGGCAAGTGATCGGCACATACGTGCTCGAAGGCGGGACGAATTACTCTGTCAGCCCGACACAACCCCAGAGCACCCAGTTCTACCGTGGCCACGTGCGTTGAATTCGTCGAAGCTTCGACCGATCTGGTGAGCTAAGTGCCGCTCTGAAAACCGGTCACCCAATTCTTGATTAGGGCTATCCAGTTGACTCTTGTGGCCTGCAAATTGCCCCAACCGGTGGGGTGTTTAAGGGCAAACTGGCTACCAGCCGTTGCGTCACAAGAGTCAAGTGCATAGGCCTATTCTTGATATTGAAGCATGAGAACCTCCGAGAACTGTTTTTCGGATTTGGGTTGATGGCAGTGGTTTCGGTGTGGCTGTATTCATGGCAGGTTCTTCCGATCGCGTTTTCCTGACATTTGACCTTTTGTGGTTGATCACGCCGATGCCGGCCGCGCCGCTCCATCGCCCAACTTATTCGTCTTTGAAGCGGTAGAGATTTTGTGGGAGCTTTTCCTCGCAGAAAAGCGGGGATTTTCCCGCGAACGCCGCCTAGACTCGCGGCATGGACAAGAAGCTCTTTCTTCTGGACGGCATGGCGCTGGTGTATCGGGCGCACTTTGCTTTCATCGCCCGGCCCATCGTGACATCGAAGGGCGTCAACACCTCCGCGCTTTTCGGCTTCACCCAGACGTTGCTCGACATCATCAAGACGCAGCAACCCAGTCATCTCGCGGTGGTGTTCGACACCGAGGCACCCACGCAACGGCACAAGGATTTCCCTGATTACAAGGCCCATCGCCAGGCCATGCCCGAGGAACTCCGGGACGCGCTGCCGCATGTCCGCCGGATGATCGAGGCTTTCAATATCCAGGTCATCACGTGCGATGGTTGGGAGGCCGATGATGTGATCGGCACCCTTGCGAAACGCGCCGAACGGGAGGATTTCGTTTCGTTCCTCGTCACGCCAGACAAGGATTTCGGCCAGCTCGTTTCCGAAAAAGTTTTCATTTTGAAACCTTCGCGCCTCGGTGACCCGCCTGAAATCCTGGGTGTCCCGGAAGTCCTCAAGAAATGGTCCATCGAGCGACCAGCGCAGGTGATCGATCTGCTCGGCTTGATGGGCGATGCGTCCGATAATATTCCGGGAGTGCCTGGGATCGGAGAGAAGACGGCCAGCAAGCTCATCGCCCAGTTTGGGTCCATGGAGAATCTGCTCGCGCGCAGCAACGAGGTGAAAGGAAAACTGCGAGAGACGATTGAAGCCAACCGTGAGCAGGCATTGCTTTCACGCCGGCTCGCCACGATCGATTGTGAAACCCCGGTGACCATCAGCCTTGATGAACTCCTGTTGCGCCCGCCGAACGACGAAAAAGTCAGAGACCTATGTGTCGAGTTTGAGTTCAACTCCATCGGGCGCCGGTTGTTTGGCGATGCGTTCAAGTCGGGCCGCGGCGTTCAGCCATCGGTCAGTGATTCAGCCCCCGTGGTCGCGAAGGACAATCCAACCGAAATGCTTCTCGGGCTCGATGAACCGCCGTCTCCGGATCAGCCGCTTGATCGTTCGCAGTTGAAGACGATCGCTGACACCGCGCACGAATATGTTGTCGCATCCGACGAGGAGTCCCGCCGCAAGTTGATCCAGACCCTGGCTGCCCAAAAGCGATTCGCGCTGGCGATTGCCGCCGACGGGACCAATCACACCTCAGCGCGATTGCTTGGGCTGGCGTTCTCAATGGAAGCGCACAAAGGGTTCTTCGTGCCGCTTCCGGAAGACCTGCTCCAGTCCAGGGAGATCTTGGAAGAGTTCCGGAGCGTGCTTGAGGCCGATGGCATCGACATCATCGGATATGATCTGAAATTCACGATCGCCATGCTTCTCGGACGCTGCATCCGGGTTCGGGGAAGGCTATTCGATGTCATGGTGGCTCACAGTCTGGTGGAGCCGGAGCTGCGCCATACGCTGGAGTATGTAAGCGAGGTCTGCCTTGGCTACACTCCGTTGACGCCCGCCAAACTCACGGGCGACGAGAAGGCAACAGCCTCTTCACTCGCCACTCTGCCGGTGGAGAAGCTGGCGGATTTCGCGGTCGAAAGGGCGGATGTTGCCGGACAAATCTGGCCGCACGTCGGGCCGCTCCTTGCTCGGAAAGGCCAGGATCGAGTTTTTTGCGAGATCGAGTCGCCGCTCATTCCCGTGCTGGCAGACATGGAAATGACAGGCATCAAGGTGGACGGCAAATCGCTCGCTGACATCGGAGCGCAACTGGAGAAGGAGATTGCCGTATTGGAGCGGACGGTCTGCCGCCTTGCCGGGCAGGAGTTCAATCTCAACTCCACACGACAGCTTGGCGTGATCCTCTTTGAAGAGTTGAAGCTGGCGGAGAAGCCCAAGAAGACCAAGACCGGGCTTTACGCCACGGATGAACAAACGCTCCTGGCGCTGGCGGGTGATCATGAAATCATCCAGCGCCTGCTGGAGTATCGCGAACTCTCGAAGCTCAAGTCCACCTACGTCGATGCGCTGCCGCTCACCATCTCGCCGCGCACGGGACGCATTCACACCACTTACCACCAGACCGCCACAGCCACCGGCCGGCTGAACTCCCAGGATCCCAATCTCCAAAACATTCCCATCCGCACGGAACAGGGGAAAGAAGTCCGGCGCGCATTCGTTTCTCGGGACGATGAGCACGTTCTGCTTTCAGCCGACTACTCGCAAATCGAATTGAGGATCATCGCCGCGTTGAGCCACGAGGCCGGTTTGCTCGAAGCGTTTCGCACCGGAGGAGACGTCCATACTGCGACGGCGTCCGTTGTTTTCGACGTTCCCATCGAGGTGGTCACACCCGAGATGCGCCGCAAGGCAAAGATGGTGAATTACGGGATCGCCTATGGAATGTCGGCTTTCGGCCTGGCACAACGGCTGGGCATCCCCCGCAAGGAAAGCGCGGCCATCATCGACCAATACTTCGCCCAGTTCGGAGGCGTGCGCCGCTACATGGCCGAGACGGTGGCCTTCGCGCAAACTCACGGCTATGTCGAGACGGTCACCGGGCGCCGCCGTTACCTGCGGGACATCCGCTCGGCCAACGCGACGATCCGTTCCGCCGCCGAGCGCAATGCCATCAACGCCCCGATCCAGGGAACCGCCGCAGACATGATCAAGATCGCCATGGTGAACATTCATCGCGAACTCATCTCGCGCCGGCTGCGAACCCGGATGTTGCTCCAGGTGCATGACGAACTCGTCTTCGATCTTCATCTTGGCGAAGAAGCGGAGGTGCGTTCGCTGGTTGAGGACAGGATGAAGAACGCGATCACGCTTGAAGTGCCGATTGTCGTCGAGATGGGCACCGGCAGGAACTGGCTGGAAGCGCATTGAACCGCCTCTTCACCGGGTCTCTCGCCGCTTGCGTTCGGTCACATCGCGCGCCGCGCCGAACAGGAGCATCTGCCCTTCAATCCTCACCCCGGTGGCGCTGACTTCCACATCAATGATGGAACCGTCGCGACGCCGATACTGGGTTTCAAAGACTGCGGATCGTTGCGCCAGGTCGCGGATGATCTGCCCCAGCTCGTTGGGTTTCCAGTGAGCATCCCAATCCGCCGCCGTCATGCCCGCCAGCTCGTCGGAGCTGTAGCCGAGCATCCTGCAGAAGGCGTCGTTCACCCGCACTATGCGCCCGCTCTCGTTGAGGACGTGGAAGCCGTCATGCGCGCTGTTAAAGAGCGCTTCGTTTCGCGCATTTTGCCGCTCTAATTCACGCTCGAAGTGTTTTCGATCAGTGTTATCCAACGCCACGCCCACCAGCCCGGCCACTTCGCCATCAGGTCCATTGAAGGTCGCTTTGTACGACACCACATCTCGAAGCCGTCCGTGTCCGTCCACCGCGATGGATTCGACAACGGCTTCGCCCCGGCGACGGAGAAGTTCCACGTCATCGGCCCGGTACCCCTCCGCGATATGCGCGGGAACAAGTTCAGCCGCCGTCTTGCCCAGAATGTCGCCGCGCTCTCGGAGAAAGAATTTCTCCATCGCGCGGTTGACTCCGATGTAATGGCCCGAAGTGTCCTTGTAAAAAACGGGCAGTGGAATCGCGTCGATCACGGTTTGTTGAAAGACAAGCTGGCGGAGGATCTCCATCTGAGCGCGCCTTTGTTCGGTAATTTCCCGGGCGATTCCGCAAAAGACTGCCGGCTGCCCCTCAAATCCCAGGACAATCGAGCCATCTGCCGAGTGCCAGAGCCAGGCCCCGGAGCTGTGACGCAGGCGCAATTCCACTGGCGGCGGTTTTTGGCCGCGCAAGATTTTGCCGAGAAAACGCTGGAAGCCCTCGAAATCATCCGAGTGCACAAATCCGCTGAATGACCGCTCCAAGACGTCGCCCGTTTGATAACCGAGTCGGGGCGTCCAGTTGGGCGACACGTAACGGCAGATCGCATCCGGCGTCAGCGAGAAGAGGATGTCGTTCGCCTGCTCGACGAAAGTTCGGAACCTGATCTCGCTGTGCCGCAGCGCCTCGTCTGTTGCCTTGCGTCGCGAGATGTCCATCAATGTGCCCGCCGCCCGCACCGGTTGCTTGTTGAAGCCATCACGTTCAATCACCTTGCCACGAACCAGCACCCAGCTCCATCCGCCTGACGTCAATCGCACGCGGCATTCGCACTCAAACTGTTCGGTGTATCCAATAAGATGCTTTTCAATAATAGTCCTGGCCCGCTGGCCATCGTCGGCGTTGAGCCTCTGATCCCAGTCCGCCCAGGTCATTCCCGTGACGGGCGGCGCGAAGCCAAGAATTTCGACCGCTCTTGGGCTGTACCAAAATTCGTTCTTCTCCGCGTTCCACGCCCAAAACGCCTCTTCACTTCCCTGAATAGCCAGCGCCAAAACCCCTTCGTCATCCAAAAGGTTCGCTGGATTTCTTTTTATCGCCTTCGTCCGTTTTGCGAGGATGAGGAACAACAATCCTGCGGAGAAGACGATGAAAGCGATTTCTTTCAGGCAAGCCTGCCAGGAAAATGGCGGCACGAACCCCGGCCACTTTTGCGCCGCATACCATGAAAACCCTTGCCAGAGCAATCCAAACGCAAAGTAGGTCAACACGACCGTCATTGGCTGTTTGGTGGATGCTTGGTTCTTCACGTGAATCATTCAGGCGAACTGGGCGCAGCGTCAGAATCTCAGACGGCTTCCCTCATCTGCAACACCGAAGTTGAGTCATCAGCGGCAGCGCCCCAGGCTGCATCGAGCCTGTCTGGGAGCGCTGGCATCCTTGCCGGCGAGAACAATTCAAGGGCAGTCCAAGGCAAACGAAGCGTAGCTGGTTGGAGCGTGGCTTCTAGCCTGACGTCATGAGTTTCAGGTTAAATTCAGATCACGCGGTGCGGCCCTCCTGCGCCAGCCCAGCCCTCTGCCCGCTCAGTCGGATTCGTGCTGGAGACTCGGTCCGGATCAAACAACTCCTGGAGTCGTCCGGAGTGGCGAGCCGCTTGCGCGAACTTGGGTTCTGCGAGGAGCAGGTGGTCCGGCTTATTGCGCGCCAGTCCACGTTCATCTGCCAGGTCTGCAACGCACGCCTCGCCATCAGCGCCAAGCTTGCAGAGTTTATTCTTGTGGAACCCGCGTCCGCCACAGTCGTTAACTGACCCCTGCAGTCCCGCCAGATAGCAACCAGTTTCCGCTACTTCGAAATCTCAAACGCACGCGTCTGGTGATGCAGGCGCTTCTGAATTCCGCCGCACACTTTTTCGCACAACTCGAAGATCGCCGGATCGCTGATCGAGTAGATGACTGTCAGGCCTTCCTTCCTCCGCGCCAGGATTCCCGATTCAATCAGCAGTTGAAGATGTCTGGAAACGTTCGCCTGGGTCAAACCGGTCGCATCGACAAGCTCCGTGACATTCTTCCCGCCCTCCTCAAGCGCGATGATGAGCTTGAGCCTGCTGGGCTCGCTCAACGCCTTGAACCGTGCTGCAATCAATTCCACCGCGTGATCGGACAAATCCTGGGGCGACAATTTTCTCGGCATATACAAATAAAGATTTCAGCTTGCACAACGACTGTATGAGTATATGCTCATCTTGTCAATCTGAGCGCGTAACGCTCAACACGTCACAACCAGGAAGCTATTATGAAAATGGAAAACGCCATCCGCATTCTCGCCGGAACCATGGTGCTGGCCAGTCTCGGCATTTCTTATTGGTCCAACAACCATTACTGGCTGTGGCTTGCCGCCTTCGTCGGCGTCAATTTGATCCAGTCGGCATTCACTGGATTCTGCCCGGCTGAGATCATCCTTGGCAAACTTGGCGCAGGGAAATCTGGCGACAGTTGTTGTCAAAAGGGCTGATTGCCGAGGTGCCAATCGCGTCCCGACCTCGACTAATTTCGCCAAACCACGAAGCACAGCGAAGTAAGCGCATGAGTTGGCGGGAGGCGGACCGACGCTAAACTTGATAATGACTTCACTCGACCATTTGCAACAGTTCCGATGCCCTCGCGAGATTCACCCGCGGGGGCGAGTCATCTTCTGGGCCATGATTGCCTGCATCATGCTCTGCAATCGGGCCGTGTCCGCGGAAATGTGGACACTGGAGCAAGCCCTGGCATTTGCCTCCACCAACAGTCCTGAGGCGCGCATCAGCAAGCATCGAATAACCATCGCTCGAGAAATCCTGGCTCAAGCCGACGCCGCTTTTTTGCCCAGAGTTCAGCTTCAGTCCAGCTACACGCGAACGGACAATCCTGTTGGAGTCTTCGGAGCAGTGCTGAACCAGCGGGCTTACAGTTCAAGCCTGAATTTCAACCACGTCCCGGACGCTGATGACCTCAATGTTCGCGGTCTGCTGACAGTTCCACTTTATTCTGGCGGGCGAAACTCAGCGGCACGAGACGCCGCAAAGGCTGGCTCAGAGGCTGCCACACTCGATGCCGAGACGATCAGGCAGGCACTCGCCTTCGAGGTCGCGCGGACTTTTCACACAGTGATCAAGACCCGCCAGTTCACTCGAGCCGCGGAAGCCGGAGGACAGGCCCTTGAAGCAAACCTCACCGTCGCACGCCACCGGCTGGACGGCGGAACATTGCTAAAACTCGACGTCCTCGATATCGAAGTCCGCCTTGCCCAGTCCAAGGAAGATCAGAGCCGCGCAAGGAACGCTCTGGCATTGGCTGAACACACACTTCGCGTGCTGTTGGGAATTGAAGTCGGAGAAATCACCGCATCCGATGCGACTCCAAAACTTCTCGCGCCAGTTACGGATGATCAGTCTTCCCGACCGGAGCTCGCCGCAGCCCGGCATCGTGAGAGAGCCTTGGAAGCCGAGGTCCGAGGAACCAAATCTGGATTCAAGCCACGGGTCAGCGCCTTCGGAAGCCTCGATTACGATCATGGCTGGAAGTTCAGCAACTCGGGCGAAAGCTACAGCGGTGGCGTCCTGATCCAATGGGACTTGTGGGACGGAGAAACCACCCGACACCGGGTCGCTGCCGCCAAAGCAGGCCTTGACGCCCAGCGTGAAGAGGAACGCAGGCTCCGGCTTGCCCTCGACTTGGAACTCAAGCAATCAACGCTCTCCCTCGCTGACGCACAAGAGCGTCTGGCAGTGACCGACCGGGTGATCGCACAGGCGAGCGAAAGCGCCGGCCTGGTGCGTGCACGATTTGAACAGGGGATGGCGCTATCAGCCCAATTGCTGGATGCCGAGACATTGTTGACCACCACGCGGATCCGCCGGGCAGAGGCCGAGTGCGACGAACGGATTGCCATTGCTGCACTGCGGAAAGCTCTCGGCCTGCCCCAACTGCCATCCAGCCCCACCAAGTGATTCTATGAATGATTCATCGATTGCAATCAGCCCCAGCACTGTTGGCACTCGCGAAAGCAATTCTGAAGCGCTGCCAGAAGCGCAACATCTTGGACATGTTTCTCATGTCGCTTCTTCGGCGAATCCCAACGAGATTCCGGCATCAAGCCCAGGGTGGCGAGGGACGAGCTACCCTGGGAAATCGAAGTGGAAACGATTTCAACCCCAACGGGGTTGCGACACGAGACAGACCATGCGCGGCGCAACCCCGTCGGGGTTGACAGGTCGGTTTTGCAGCGTTCCCAGGGTAGGCGCGGGTGCCAACCCTGGGCTTCGAGTCGGAATCCCGTTGGGATTCTTGAATTGGGCCGCGGAGTTGTTGGGTGCAATATTGGGCCGCGAAGAGCAATTTCATTCGAGAATCAGGCTCTTGCTCACACTCATCCCACTGATCGGTTTCGTTGTGCTCTTGTCCGCCTGTAGCAAGAAACACGAGGTTGACTCAGCGTCGAAACTCCGGCCATCCCTCAAAGTTCAAGTCCAGCCAGCCGAGACCAGGACTGTCACCACCTACGAAGAACTCCCGGGTACCGTGCGCGCCAGAATCAGCGCTCGCATCGAATCGAAAATCCAAGGCCGGATTCACAAGCTGGAAGTCGTGCCGGGAAAGCAGGTGCAGAACGGCGAGATACTTGTCGAACTGGACGCCCTCGAGTTTCAAGCGAGGCTTGACCAGGCCCTCGCCACTCGTCGGCAGACCGAACGGGATCTGGAGCGAGCCGAGTCGTTGCTCGGAAAGCAAGCCGCTACTCAAGCTGAGTTTGACGCCGCGCAGACCCGCCATCGCGTGGCTGTTGGCGGCGCCACTGAAGCCGGGACATTGCTCGCACACGCCAGGATTGCCGCGCCATTCGGAGGGATCATTACGCGAAAGCATCTGAACGCCGGTGATCTCGCAACTCCGGGACGGACGCTTCTGGAGATGGATGATCCGGCAACCTTGCGCCTCGAAGCAGAGGTGCCTGAGGCGTTGCTCAAGCAACTCCAGATCGGCACGACCGTCAGTCTTCGCAGCAGTGAAGCGGGAGGCCTCATCGAGTGTCGAGTCAGCGAAATAGCTCCAGCCGCCGACATCGAGACTCATACATACACCGTGAAATTTGATCTGCCGCCAGACACCAGTCTTCGCTCCGGCCAGTTCGCCAGGGTTTCCATTCCTTTGGCCGAGTCGCGGATACTACGCATCCCGGGATCGGCGCTCGTCCAGCGTGGACAAATGGAAATTGTCTTTGTCGCGACACAGGGGATGGCCCGGCTTCGATTGATCAAAGTTGGCAGGCGGTTTGGCACGGATGTGGAGGTTCTTTCCGGCCTTGAGAATGGAGAACAGGTTGTCATCAACCCGACCGCACAACTCACCGACGGACAACCGGTGGAGATCAGATGAAATCCGACACCGAAACATCGACCGAAATGCCACTGGGACTTGCCGGGCGCGTTGCGCGCACTTTCATCAATTCCAAGCTGACACCGCTGGTGGTGCTGACGTCTGTTTTGCTCGGCCTCTTCGCGGTGATCATGTTGCCGCGCGAGGAGGAGCCGCAGATCAAGGTGCCGATGATCGATGTCCAGGTGTCCATGCCGGGCTTCACAGCGAAGGAAGTCGAGGAACGTGCCACACGCCCGATGGAGAAGCTGCTCTGGGAAATCCCCGGCGTGGAGTATATCTACTCGACTTCGCGGGAAGGAGAGTGCCTTGCCATCGTCCGGTTCAAGGTGGGCGAAGATGCCGGGAGCAGCCTCGTCAAACTCAACGCGAAGCTTCAGGCCAATCTCGATCGCATTCCCGCCGGCGTTTCCTTTCCCCTCGTCAAGGCCCGGTCCATTGATGACGTTCCGATCCTTGCGCTGACGTTTCACAGCGCGCATTACGATCACCTGATGCTCCGCCGCCTTGTGGCGCAAGTCGATGATGCGGTGAAGCAGGTGCCTCTTGTCGCCGAAACAACGATCATCGGAGGTAATCGCCGGCAAGTGCGGGTGCTTCTGGATCACACAAGCCTCGCCGCGCGGAACATCGCGCCGGCCGACCTCCTTCAAGTCCTGAAGAAATCCAACCGTCAGGCGAGTGCTGGAAGCCTTACGACTGCGAATCGCGAAGTGCTGGTCGAAACTGGCGACTTCCTTGCCAAAGCCGAAGATGTCGGGCGCATTGTGATCGGCGTTTATCGCGGCAAGCCGGTTTATCTCCGCGACGTTTCTGAAATCATTGACGGAGCCGGGGAACCGTCGAATTACGTCTTTTTCGGATTGGGAAGGGCTCAGACCAGCGCCGATGAACCCGCGGTGACACTCTCCGTCGCGAAGCGTCCGGGCGCGAATGCGATTTCCGTCGCCAGGGAAGTTTTGAGAAAAGTGGAAACTTTGAAAGGCACGCTGATACCAGCGGACGTGACAATCTCCACCACGCGCAATTACGGAGAAACTGCCGCGGAGAAATCAAACGAACTCCTTCTGCACATGGGAATAGCGGTGGTCGGCGTCTCGATTCTGATCCTTCTCACTCTCGGCTGGAGGGAATCCGGAATCGTGGCCATCGCCATCCCATCAACGCTCGCACTCACGCTGCTCGTTTTTTACCTCTACGGTTTCACGCTGAATCGCATCACGCTCTTCGCGCTGATCTTCAGCATCGGAATCCTGGTGGATGACGCAATCGTCGTCGTTGAAAACATCGTCCGGCACTTTCACCTCCCACAGAACAGACAACGCAATCCACTTTCCGTCGCAATCGAAGCCGTCAATGAAGTAGGCAATCCCACGATTATCGCCACGTTCGCCGTGATCGCAGCGGTGCTGCCCATGGCTTTTGTCGGTGGGCTCATGGGACCGTACATGCGGCCCATTCCAATTGGCGCAAGCGCAGCGATGCTGTTCTCGCTTGGCATCGCCTTCATCGTGACGCCTTGGGCGGCGGTGCGAATTCTCAAGGAAGGCAGACGGAAGGAGTCGCCATCAGAAGCTGCGCCCCTTGCGGTTCTGCCAGGTGTCGAGTCACATTCACACTTTACCCATGAAGAGGACGCATTCACCCGAATTTACCGTCGCGTGATGAATCCACTGATCCAACGCCGCGCCTGGCGGTTCGCGTTTCTCGGGGGGATAACTCTGCTGCTCCTTGGCTCGATGGCGTTGGTCGGCATTGGCTGGGTCAAGGTCAAGATGCTGCCCTTCGACAACAAGAACGAGTTCCAGATCATCCTCACCATGCCCGAGGGGAGCCCCCTCGAACGCACCGCACAGGCCGCGAGGGAAATCGCCACAAGCATCAGGAACGAGCCCGAGGTCACCGATTACCAGATCTACGCAGGCCTTGCGTCGCCCTTCAATTTCAGCGGGCTTGTCCGTCACTACTTCCTGCGACGCGGCCCGAATGTCGCTGACATCCAGGTCAATCTCGTCAACAAGCACGAACGTGGCGCTCAAAGCCACGACATCGCCAAACGCATACGTCCGCGCGTGGCAGCCATCGCGGAAAAATTCGGCGCCCGGGTTGCCGTGGCGGAAGTGCCTCCAGGTCCGCCTGTCTTGCAGACTCTCGTGGCTGAGATCTATGGCCCGGACGACGCGGCCCGCCTTGCGCTTTCGGAAAAGATTCGCGAAATCTTCAAGACCACGCCAGGTGTCGTGGATCTGGATTGGTACATCGAAGCGGACCAACCCAAGAGCCGGTTCATTCTCGACAAGGAAAAGGCCGCGCTCCACGGGGTCACGACAGAAGATATTTCTCAAACCCTGCGCATCGCGGTTCAAGGTGAACCCATCGATCTGATCCACCTCCCGCGAGAAAAGGAGGACGTGAATCTGGTCCTGCATCTTCCCCGGGCAGCTCGTTCGCGGCCCGAGGATTTGCTCGCATTGCGCGTTCGCGGATCAAACTCAGCAACCAGGACACAGCCGCTCGTTCCATTGCGCGAACTGGGCCGGCTCGAAAACGCCATCGCTGACAAGAGCATCCATCACAAGAATCTCATGCCGGTGACCTACGTGATTGCGGATGTCGCCGGCGTGGTGGAAAGCCCGGTGTACGCGATTTCGGAAATGAACAGAAAACTTCGCACCCTGGACTTGTCCTCGGTTGTCGGAAGCCAGCAGGCACCCGGAACACGACTGAAGATTTACAATGCCAGCCAGCCCTTCACCGATGCCGCGCCCTCGATAAAATGGGACGGCGAGTGGCACATCACCATCGAAGTCTTCCGCGACCTCGGGCTGGCGTTTGCCGCGGTGCTGGTGCTGATCTATGTGCTCATGGTTGGTTGGTTTCGATCCTTTTTGACACCGATGATCGTCATGGTGGCGATTCCGTTCTCACTGGTTGGGATTCTTCCCGCTCACGGCGGTCTCAATGCATTTTTCACCGCTACTTCGATGATCGGGTTCATGGCTGGCGCCGGAATCGTCATCCGCAATTCGATCATCCTCGTGGACTTCATCGAACAACGGCTCCAGGAGGGAATGCCGCTTTCCCAAGCGGTCGTGGATGCCGGCGCGGTGCGATTCCGTCCGATGCTCCTCACAGCAATGGCAGTCGTTGTCGGCGCGGCTGTAATTCTCTTCGATCCCATCTTTCAAGGCCTGGCCATCTCCCTGATGGCCGGCGAAGTGGCTTCCCTCCTGATCAGCCGAATGGCAGTGCCGGTTCTGTACTACATGGCAAAGGCAGGATCGAGTGTGCCGGTTGGGCAGCTACCGGAGTAGAGTTAGTCGCCGCCCTTGATTCCGCGGGTTGACCGGCTCCTTCTTGCTCGACGGCGATTGTGACACTCCTATGCTGCCGTCATGAACCCCACGAAAACTTGTTTGCGGCGCGACGTTGTTGACATCCAACCCTGGACGGAAACTTGCGGCCAGATCCGCACAGTGATCGAGGAAAAGGACGAAGCCGCCGCCGAAGTCCATCATCTCGAAATCACCAACGCCAAACTCCATTACCATCAGCGCACGGATGAGATTTACTACGTCCTCGAAGGCACAGGCCGGATGCAATTGGATGAGGAGGAGGTCGAACTCCACAAAGACATCACCGTCTATGTTCCACGCGGCGTGAAACACAAGGCGTGGGGCAGTTTGAAGGTGCTTGTCGTATGTATTCCACGCGGCGTGCTGAACGATGTTCATGAGCTGGAGTAGTCAGATGTTTCTCGAAAGCAGCGCTGTGCGGCTCGTGAAGATCGCGTGCATGGTGGTCGTTTTTTCGACCCCCTTC
Organism: Pedosphaera sp.; assembly: GCA_009695275.1. Classification (GTDB taxonomy): domain Bacteria; phylum Verrucomicrobiota; class Verrucomicrobiia; order Limisphaerales; family F1-12-MAGs170; genus F1-120-MAGs170. Next base: position 13,675 of record SIBF01000041.1, read on the forward strand.
GCCTCGGAAGCGGCTCCTGTCGATCACTGGTCATTTCAACCCGTCCGTCCTCAGAACCTTCCAAAAGTTCAAAATAAATCCTGGGTGAAGAATCCGATAGATCGATTTGTCCTCTCCTCTCTTGAAGCGAATGAACTCGAACCCGCTCTCCCTGCCAGGCGCGAACAGCTCATTCGCCGCGTCACCTGCGACTTGATAGGCCTGCCACCCACGCCAGAGGATATCGATGCATTCATTGAAGACCACTCCCCCAATGCTTACGAGAAGCTGGTGGATCGCCTGCTCGCTTCGCCGCAATACGGTGAACGCTGGGCTCGGCACTGGCTGGACCTCGCGCGCTATGCCGAGAGCGACGGCTTTGAGCACGACGCCGTCCGTCCGAATTCGTGGCGCTATCGGGATTACGTCATTCGCTCCTTCAATGAGGACAAGCCATACGATCAATTTCTTCGCGAACAGATCGCCGGTGACGAACTTTTCGCCACCTTGAAACCAGAAGCTCAAAAGTCAGAACTGCTGGTCGCCACCGCCTTCAATTTGCTCGGTCCCGACATGGTGGATTCCGCGGATCAAGTCCAACGCCGCCTGAACACGCTGAACGACATGACCGACGCCACGGCGAGCGTTTTTCTCGGCCTCACGTTCGGCTGCGCACGCTGCCACGATCACAAGTTCGAGCCGATCACGCAGCGTGATTATTTCAGCATGCAGGCGTTCTTCGCGCCGGCCCTGTTTCACCAGGATCGACCGATTCCCACCGTCGGTGAACGCGCTGCTCATGACACCGCTCAGGTTGCCTACAAGGAAGCCTCGCGCGCGCTGCAGAGTCAGATCGACGGACTTGAAGCGCCGCACCGCGAGAGTCTTTTCAGCGCGAAACTAGCGAAGCTGTCAGAGGACGCTGCGCTCGCGCACCAGACACCCAAGTCACAACGTACCGTCGAACAGGAGAACACGGTACAAGAGACGGCGGGCATGGTTAAGATCACGGATGCCGAAATCGCGGAGCGAATGTCGGCGACTGACAAAGAACGGCGCAAGAACCTGCTGGAGGAACTGAAGAAAATCCCGAAGCCGCCTGCGCTCCCTGCAACGTTGGCTCTGTCCAGGACCAATGGAGCTCCGCCGCGCACATTCATCCTCAACCGCGGCGACTACAACCAACCTGGTGACGAAGTGCAGCCCGGTTTCCCTGTGTTGCTCGATAACAGTCGAGGTAACGAGACTCAAACTTCCCTAAACCTGGCAAGGACGCGTTCCACCGCGTCCCCAAAATCTTCCCTTTCCGAACAGAGAAAAGGTGGGGACGCGGTAGAACGCATCCCTACCGGCATGGTAAATCAGAGTCTCCTGGCGTCGGCTGCTACGAACATGAATCGCCGCACCGCTCTCGCTGACTGGCTCACCAGCTCCGCCAACCCGCTCACGGCTCGAGTCATGGCCAATCGCATCTGGCAGCACCACTTCGGTCGCGGCCTTGTTGCCACCCCGAGCGATTTCGGCACTCGCGGCGCGCGACCGACCAACCCTCCTCTTCTCGACTGGCTCGCCAGTGAATTCTTCACAAGCGGCTGGAGCATCAAGGCCATGCACCGGCTCATTCTCACATCCGCAGCTTATCAACAGTCCAGTGAAACTTCCCCCGCTGCGCTCGCACGTGACCCGGAGAACAAATTCCTCTCCCACCAAAACCGCACGCGACTCGAAGGCGAAGCCATCCGCGACAGTCTGCTCGCCACCAGCGCGCGGCTGAATCCGGCGATGTCCGGCCCCAGCATCCTCCCGCCGTTGCCCGCCGACCTGGCGTCATCCTCGAAGAGTTGGACCACCAGCGCTGACGCCGCCGACTACACACGCCGCAGCATCTACGTCTTCGCGCGACGCAACCTGCGCTTTCCGTTCTTCGAGGCGTTTGACGCGCCGGATAACAACCTCACATGCCCCGAACGCGGCCGGAGCGTCACCGCACCGCAAGCGCTCACACTACTGAACTCGGAAGAAGTCCTCACCGCTGCCAACGCCACCGCCGCCCGGCTCCTGCGCGAAGCCACCTCAACCAACGACCGCATCCACCGCGCCTTCCGGCTCATTCTGGGCCGCGCGCCGACGGGGAGCGAACTGGAGAAAAGCCGTGCGTTCCTGCGCGACCGGGGCAACCTCGACGGAGCGAATCAGGAAACAACTCAAACCGCGTTCGCCGCACTCTGCCGTGCGCTCTTCAATCTAAACGCGTTCGTTTTTGTGGAGTGATCCGCCGGATGATCGAAGACGGGAGTTCACTGGAACCCGCTAATTCTTTTCCGGTGCGTTGCGCCGAAGCCCCACGGAATGCGCGATGTCGTCGAACTCTTCGTGACTGACGCTATCCAGATTCTTTCCCTTGGCGTTCAGCATCTCATTGATCTTGATGGCCTTCTCCGTCATCTCCTCGTGCGTATCCTTGCTGCCGCCCACAAGTGCAAAGTTCGGTCCCGTCGTCACTCGTTTGTGACCATCGTCATCCAGGCCAACTCCCAGCATCAAAGCCTTGCGTGGCCGGCCTTTCTTCTTTTTCTCAGACTCCTGCGACATGCGCAGAAGCTAGTTATGACATGATCGAAGTCAAGAATTGCGGCCATGCCAGCCAATCCATGCACTTCTTGAACATTTCCCTTTCCGAGTCCCGAGGCTGGTTCCACGATCAACTATTGATGATCGAAACACCTCCAGCATCAAGCAGCGTCCAACATGGAAGTCGGATGTGCGTGCAAACCTGGATGATCGTTTTAGCCCTCGCGGTATTTTTGACTGCGGGCTACGGAACCCGTGGGTTGAATGAACCGGACGAAGGACGTTACGCCAACATCGCGCTCGGGTTTCTCGAACCGGGAGCTGACTGGCTTGAGCCAAGGATGTCTGACTTCGGTCACTATGACAAACCACCGCTCATCTACTGGTTCACTGCTGGCGCCTTTCGTTTACTGGGGCAAAACGAGTATGCCGCGAGGCTTCCCAGTTTGATCGGAGCGGCACTGATGCTCGCGGGGCTTTGGTGGACGGCACTGCGACTTTATGATCGGACAACCGCGCGCTGGGCCATTATCACAGGCGGAACTTTGGCGCACGTTTGGGTGCTCGCGAAATTTCTTTCGCCAGACATGTTGCTGACCGGTTTTTGCACCATGGCCGTCGGCGCGTGGGCGGAAGCACGGCATCGGAAGGGTCACCTTGGATTTTGGGCGGTGTCGCTGCTCTTCTGGTCTCTCGCGTGGTGGACCAAGGCAACTCCCGCGCTAATCCCCATGCTGGGCCTTGCGATCGCCTGCTGGACATCGCGCGATCCACTGGATGCGCGATCCCTCCGACCTTTTCGGCTTCTTTTATGCACAGTTGCCCTTGGCTCGCCTTGGTTCCTCACAATGCTTCACCGCCACCCTGATTTACAGCAGTTCTTTTTTCATCGGGAACTGGTCGGCCGCGTGACTGGCCACGCGGATGGGCGCCGGGGAAACCCCTTTTATCATGTGCTTCTGGCGTTCGTCGTCTGGCTGCCGTGGTGGCCGATCCTGCTATCGAACTGGTGGAGCACGGGACGGCCGGTTCGCAAACTTGCTTCGGGTAACTGGCGAAGAGTGGTCGGTGTTGAAGGTATCCTTCTGATTACTGGAATGATTGTCTTCTCCCTGCTCTCATCCAAACTTCCCACCTACATCCTGATCCTGGCGCCGTGGTTTGCGCTGATCGCGGCCAGGGCGCTCGTCGCGATGCAAGCCCGGACAAACACCGCGCGGTTTGATCGATCTCTCAAATGGGGACTCTGCGCTTACGCAGTCTTGATCGCTGGCATCGGTCTGGCCGGTTCAAACTTGGAAACCCGGCTGAAGTTGAATTCCAGCATGCGACCGATAGCAAAAAGACTGACCGAGGAGGGCGCGGAGATGGTCTATATGGATCGCTACTGGCCAGGCATGGAGTTCTACTTTGGCAGGCGGGTGCTGTACGTCCTGCCCAAGTCTCCGCAGCAACTGAAGGACGACGCGGGCATCTGCCGGCTGCTTGGAAGTTCTCACTTTCTCACCAATGAATCGTGGCAGGAAAGCTTGTCACGCCGACCGGGCGCCAACACATGGCTCGTCCACTACCGCCGCTTCCGTCAAACCCCGTTCGAGACGTTGCTGTTAAATGGGCCAGCCCGGAAGAAGATCGAGCTGGGAGACTTTACCCTTCAGCGCATCCAATGATCAGGGCGCTGATTGCGCCACCATTTCCATGGCTGGAGATGCCAGCCCTGTCCATCGAAAGAAAAGTGTCCGGCCGGTCAGTTTTCGAAGTAGATCTCCTTTCTTCTCACCGGCAGGCTTCTCAATTGTGAGGGGCTTGGAGGAAGTCACGTCGAAAACGATTCTGTGATGCGTCATCCGCGTCCTGACCGCCCGCACCAATTGCAGATGTCTTCGATCCAGCCCATCCGCCACCCTCAGTATCGCCGCCATCAGACAAACGCGGCGCTGGTCAGCCTTGGGCAAGTCTCGAAATTCCCGGTGCCTTGCCTTGGGCAACGCCCTACGGTGATAACGCGCCACCAACGCGATGATTTCAATTTCCCGTCGGTGGAAATGACGCCAGCGTTGCTCGCGAATCAATCGGGCCGAGTGTTTGTGATGCTTGGCGCCCCCCGGAGCGACTCCCCATCCGATGTCATGCAACGAAGCCGCTGCTTCCAGCAGCACACGGTCCCTCGGCGCAAGGCTGTGCCAATCCTTGAGATCATCGAAGATTTGTAGCGCGAGAGCCGCGACGTGCAACACGTGCTCCGGCTCCTCCTCGAGACGCTTCACCGCTTCGATGATTTCCTTCCGCGCGGTGCGGAGTCTGGATTCAGGCTTTGTCATGGCGCGATCTGTTGTAGCTGTTTCTCTCATCCACGCTGGAAAATCGCAAGCACCTGTCGCACCTGTCGCCGCCGCCCGCTACCCGTCCAGGGCCTCATCCATGACAGCGGCGAATCGCAATCCCCGGGTGCTCATGGCCAGTTCAGCGATGCCAAAAACTTTCATCACCGCACAGAAGATTGACACACCTCCCAGGATGACGTCAGCACGATCCACTGGCAGCCCCGGCAATCGACGACGCTCCGCCAGGGGCAAACTCCAGAGCAATGATTCCATATCTGCAACCTCTCCGGTCGTCAGGCGCACATTCTCAATTCGTGACCGGTCAAAGGAAGCCGACTGGAGTTTCATGCGGGCCAGGATGGTGGAGGTTCCACCCGTTCCCACCAGGCGGACTTCTTCCCGGAAAACTTGCGATAGCACCGGGTCCAGGATCGGTTTGACGGTCGAACTCAGGTATTGCGTCAGTTGAGAGATGGCATTTGCAAATTGACCGTCCGTGGGAGGATCGTCCGGTTGAATCTCCTCTGCCAATCGCACAGTCCCGAGCGGGAAGCTCCGCCGAAAAAACTGCAGTGGTCCCGCGCCCACCACGAATTCCGCGCTGCCGCCGCCCACATCCAGAAGCAACAGGGGGACGTTTGCCAGCAACGGATCCGTCGTCACTCCCGCAAATGCCAGCTCAGCCTCCCGCTCCCCGGAAATCACAACAGGAAGCACACCGGACTTCAAATGAATCGCCTGAATCAACTCATCGCGATTGTGCGCATCGCGAGCGGCGCTGGTTGCAATCACACGAATCACTTCCGCGCCCAGTCTCCTGGCTTCATTCACATAAGTCGCCACAACCGTCGCCGTCGCCGCGATCGGCTTCGCTTGAAGCAGGTGAGTTTTATAGAAGCCCAGGCCCAGGCGGGTCTGTTCACTTTTTTCCAGCACAGGTTCGACGTGGCGACCCGTCACATCCGCGACGAGGATTTTTACGGAGTTGGTACCGACATCGATGACTGCGCGGCGCGTCATGCGGATCCCAGGCTTGGGCTACTTGCCTGCGCGACGCGCGAGCACCGCGCCTCCTGTGATGCCGGCATCATCGCCAAGTTTGCTCGGCACAATCTCGATTCCCTTCGCGATTCCCGGCATCGCAGAATCAAGAGCGGTCTCGATGATGATCGCCATCATTTCGTCCTCCAGAGCATCGATCACCCCCCCTCCCAGCACGATCACCTCGGGGTTCAACAAGTTGATGATGTTTGACACGGCCACGCCGGTGTACTCCGCGGCCTCCTCCACCACACGCTCCACCAATTTATCCCCCCGCCGGATCGCCTTCCGCAGATCACCGCTCCGCATGTCCAGGAGATCCTCGCCGAGCATCTCGGTCAGCACCGTCTTCTTGCCCTCCTTGACTGCGTTTTGAATCTTTCGAAAAATCGCCGTCCGGCTTGCGAGCGCTTCGAAACAGCCTTGGTTTCCACAGCTGCATTTGGGCCCGCCCACTTCGATGACCATGTGACCGATCTCCCCCGCGCCATGGTTGAATCCGGAATGAAGCTCTCCGTTGAGAATGATGCCGCCACCGATTCCTGTTCCGAGAAAAATGCCGACGACATTTTTCGGCTTGGAATTCAGTTCCACCGCGTGAACTCCTAGCGTGCAAATGTTCGTGTCGTTTTCAAGAAACACCGGCACATCAAGCCGTTTCTCCAATTCTTTCTTCAACGAAACATCCTCCCACCCGAGGTTGGGCGCGAAGACCACCTTGCCAGCGTCCGGATCGACGGGGCCTGGGGCGCCGATCCCGATGCCGCGCACCTGGCCGATCTTGAGATCGCACTCATCGATCGCGTCCTTGACGCATCGCGCGATACGTTCGATGACCTCGTCCGGACCCCGCTGTGCCTTGGTGCTGACCTTGGCGCGACCAAGACATTTGAGTTGTGGCGAGAAAACTCCGGCGAGAATCTTGGTGCCTCCAAGATCAACGCCGATGAAGTATTCCTGTTTGCCTGTCGATTCCGCCATAATCCTTGAGCCTGGGTTTGGTTCTGCTGAACGGCCACGAGTCCCGCGCGCCGCTGGAGTGTTTCAGCCGGTCCTGGTCATCGTCCGGCGATCACGGATTCAATCTCCCCCCGCAACTCGGCGTTGATGTCGTCCATCGGCCGATGCCCGTCAATGATGGTGAATCCGTACGTTGCCTGGATCTTTTTGAACTGGTCCCGCACACGGTCCTGGTACTGGAGAAAACTGTCGAACATGTCCCTCGACAGGCCCAGGTCCATCCCGCTCTCCCAATAATCGAGCGTCTGGTTCTTCGAGAAAACGCGCTGCACCAGTTGCTCCGGATCCACGTTCAAGTAGAAGACTGCGTCGGGCACCACGGCGATGCCGTACAAATTGCGCAGCCACTCCGGATCGATGCCCCTGACCATGTCACGCACCATCAAGGTATAAATGTAGCGATCCGCCAGCACGATGAAGCCGGACCTGAGTGCGGGCAGAATCACGTTCTCCAGTTGATCGGCAAAATCAGTTGCGTAAAACAGGCTGAGAGTCGTCCGACTGAGAATGTTGCCATTCTGGGCCTGATCGAGATCTTCGCTGACAAGCGTCGAACGCTTCAATCCCACCTGGGTTGTCGCATGTCCACAGCCCTCCAGCCACTGCACCAGGCGGGCGATCTGTGTCGAACGTCCCGAGCCGTCCGCACCCTCGACCACGATGAGTTTCCCCGGCAGCTTTTCCAGATTCACGCCAGGGACACCGTGCCCGTAGAAACGTGGAATCGAACGTTTTGGCACGACGATCGAAGCGCCCATCCGGTTCGGGAAGGACACGGTGACATTTCGCCGGACTTCCTTGCTCGCTCGTGCCTTTTTGGGCGGTCTCATTGCGGTGCCCCCGTTCCGTGCGCCGTGAATTGCGACAGGTCGAGTCTGGCTGAAACCAGCCGCCTGACCAGCATCTGCTGCGCTTCGATCTGCTGGTTCGCATCAATCACAAGAAAATCGAACTCGGTGCTCATGGCCAGATACTGTTCCAGAATTCTGCCCTGAAAAATTCTAAAACTCTCGTAAGGATCGGTGGACAGGTTCAAATCCATTCCCGCCTCATGGTATTTCAATTGCGGCCGGTTATCCAAAATCCGAAGCAAGGAAACCTCCAGATCCGCCTTGAAGAAGAATGTGATGTCCGGGAGCGCGGCGAAATTGTAAATCCCGCGCACCCATTCCGGCCGGCAACCACGGACAACGTCACGCGCAAAAGCCGTGAAAATGTAGCGGTCACAGAGAACCACGTAGCCCGCCCGCAGCAATGGGACGAATTGACGTTCGTACCGATCGGCAAAATCGGTCGCGTGGATGAGGCTGAAAGTGGTGGCGGTGAGAAGCTCGCGCTTCTTGCCCTTGCTGGTCGCGTTCTTCACCACGGCGGAGGAATTCCATTCGCTGAAGAACACCTTCAATCCCTGTAATTCGAGCCACCGCTTCAACAGGTAAATCTGGGTGGACTTCCCGGAACCGTCCAGTCCTTCGACGGCGATCAAACGGCCCGGAAAATTCTGTTCGGCAAATGTCTTCATCACACGCGCTGTCGAAGGCTACGAAGTGACTGCCGGAAGACAAATCTTTTCCGAGAACTTGATGATTTCCGTGGCAGGCTCATGAATATGTCGCGGCCTCCCCGCCATGCGATCCGCCCTGTAACGTGAAATAGAAAGTGCTCCCCCGGCCCATCTCGCTCGTGACCCAGACTTTGCCACCGTGGCTCAAAACGATGTGCTTTACGATGGAGAGTCCGAGCCCCGTCCCGCCTTGTTCACGAGATCGAGCCTTTTCAGCACGGAAAAACCGCTCGAACACCCGATCTTGCGCTTCGACCGGAATGCCCTGGCCATTGTCCTGCACCTCAACCTCCACAAGCTGTTCCCCCACCTCTCGCGCAGTCACCGTGACCACTCCTCCTGTCCGGCCATACTTGATGCCGTTGTCCATGAGGTTCAACAGAACCTGATGCATGCGGTTTACGTCCATGCGCACCTTTAGTTCCGTCGGCACCTCGTTCACCAATCCTATTTGCCTGGAGTCAGCCGCGGTCTGCAACTCGTCAACCACCCTCTCCACAAGCGGCCGAAATTCCTCACGCTGAAAGTTCAGCGCCTCCCGTCCCGACTCCAGTTTGGAAAGGATCAACAGGTCTTCAATGAGGTAAGTCAGGCGGTCGGTGTGTTTGAGAATTGTGTGGAGAAACTTCGACGCCACTGCGGGGTCGTCCTTGGCACCTTCTATCAACGTCTCCACATAACCCTTGATCAACGAGAGCGGGGTTCGCAATTCATGGGAGACATTCGCAACGAATTCCTGCCGGGTGTGCTCAAGCTCATTTAATCTCGTCAGGTCGTGGAACACCAGAATCACCGCCTGCACCAGTCTGCGATCCGGGCTCAAAACAACAGCCACGTTCACCTCCAGAGTCCGAACCGACAGTCCGGGCAGCTCGATCTCGAGGCTTCCGCCCGCTTTCTCCACCCGAACCCGCTCCACCAACGCGTGCAAATCACCAAGCCGGAATGCTTCCAGGACCGTTTGCCCCCGGATATCCTTCGAGACATCCAATAATTGTCTCACGGCCGCGTTTGCTACTTGAATGCGCGATGAAGCGTCCAGCACGATGACACCCTCGGTCATGCTTTCGAACAACACCGCCTGCTCGGCGTGACTGCGGGCGATATCCGCTTCATGCGCCGCTGCTGATTCCCGCGCATCCTGCTTCAGGCGATCTACGGACCGCGCCAAGGCTTCGCAGCGCCGGCTCCAGCGCAGATGGAGGAAGGCCGCTCCGGCTGACAAGGCGATGACAAGTGCGGGCCACATACTTAATACTTGTTCAAAATTGAAACCAGTCCCCCCGGCGAGCTTCACCAGCCGGATGGCTGCTCAATTGGATGATCTAAATGAGTGAATGGCACGTGTGGAAAATTGTAATGGCTTTGGACTATTCATCCAAAAACCTGTAACCGACGCCTCTTACGGTGTCCAGATAGCGGGAGGCACGGCCAAGTTTTTCCCGGAGCCTGCGCATGTGGGTATCCACCGTCCTTGTGTCGATGACGTTGTCGTAGCCCCAGACATCACGAAGCAACTGATCCCTTGATTGGACCCGTCCGCGGCGTTGGGCAAGCATCGCGAGAAGTTTGAATTCAATCGCTGTCAAATCCAGCTTGCGTCCCTTCACCGTGGCGTGGTGCCTGGGAATGTCGATGGATAGTTCCCCTACCATGAAGACATTCCGAAGTTCCTCCGTGGACTTGCGACGATGGAGGAGACGCTTGACGCGCAAGACAAGTTCACGCGGGCTGAACGGCTTGGTCACGTAATCGTCCGCTCCCAACTCAAACCCAAGCACCCGGTCAATCTCCGCAGCCTTGGCAGTGAGCATCAGCACCGGTATCGCTGACGTTACTGGTTCGCGGCGAAGAATCTTGCACACCTCCAGGCCGTCAACCTCCGGCAGCATCAAATCCAGCACGATGAGATCAGGCTGGGTCAGCCGCGCCTTCGTCAGCGCCTCGGCGCCATCCGACGCTGTTGAGACGTCAAAACCAGCCGCTTTCAAGTTGAACTCAATAAGTTCCACCGCATCTGGTTCATCATCCACGACGAGGATTTTTGGTTTCATACAGTTGCAGAGTGATTACGTTTTTGCGGCGCCCTCCTGAGGCTTTCCATTGCCGGTATGCCGGATGTCGATGGCTTCGTGAAGATATACAACTTCCTCCGCGATATTCGTCGCGTGATCCGCGATGCGTTCGAGGCACTTTGAGATCACCATCAAATGAAGGCATCGGGTAATGGTTTGGGGGTTCTCAATCATGAATCCCACCAGCTCCCGGTGGAGTTGCTTGTTCAACTGGTCCACTTCCTTGTCGCGCGGCACCACGGCGCGGGCTTTGGCCGGGTTCCGGTTCACAAATGAGTCAAGCGCGTCGCCCATCATTCCCAGGGCAATTTCCATCATGCGCGGGATATCGACGTAGGCCTTCAGGAGCGGTTCCTTGCTCAATTCGATCGAACGACGGCTGATGGTGGTGGCTTCGTCTCCGACGCGTTCGAGATCGCGGGAAATCTTCATTGCCACCGTGATCAATCGCAAGTCCGCCGCAAGCGGAGCCTTCGACAAAAGCAGGATGGCGGTGTCGTCGATCTGAATTTCAAATTGGTCGAGCAAGGCATCGTCCTCCTCCACCTTTCGGGCCAGATCGTCATTGCGCTCCACCAGTGCCCGTATTGATGAACTGACAGCCTTTTCTGCCAGCCCGCCCATGGTAAGGAGATTCTCTTTTAGAGAAACGAGTTCATTTTCGAAGTGAAGAGTCATGGCTGGGATCCTGCAGTTATCCTGAAATAGCGCTCAACCGAACCGTCCGGTCACATAATCCTCCGTTTGTTTCCTGGAAGGATTGGTGAAGATTTTTCCTGTGGGGGCAAACTCGATCAACTCCCCGAGGTAAAAGAATGCCGTCTCATCAGAAATACGAGTGGCCTGCTGCATGTTGTGGGTCACAATGACGATCGTGAACTGAGACTTCAACTCCAGTATCAGCTCCTCGATCTTCGCGGTGGCGATCGGGTCCAGGGCCGAAGCCGGTTCGTCCATGAGGATGATTTCCGGCCGGATCGCAATGGTTCGTGCGATGCACAGACGTTGCTGCTGGCCCCCGGACAATCCCATGGCGCTCGAATCGAGCCTGTCCTTGACCTCGTCCCACAAGGCCGCTCCCCGCAGACTTTTCTCGACCGTCTCATCAATGGTTGCCCGGTCTCGCACGCCGTGCAGGCGCAAACCGTAAGCGATGTTTTCGTAGATTGCCTTGGGAAATGGGTTGGATCGCTGAAAGACCATTCCAACTCTTTTGCGAAGCTCGATTACATCCACATCGGGGGCATTGATGTCATGTCCCGCAATCTGGATCTGGCCTTCTGTTCGAACGCTGTCGATCAAATCATTCATTCGATTGATACAGCGCAAAAAAGTTGTTTTGCCGCAACCAGATGGTCCGATGAAGGCAGTGACCAACTTTTCTCTTATGGAGAGAGAAATGTTTTTCAACGCCCTGGTAGCGCCGTAATAGAGCGACAAATCGACCGCCTGGATCAATGCCTTCGGCTCACGGTTTGAAGACTCCGCGTCTGGCAGCGAGGCGAACTTCTTGGAAATTGATGATGATTCAGTCATGCGTGGTGGTCAGTGAGCCGCGCGCATCTGCCTGCGAATTTTTGAGCGAATCAGCACGGCCACAAAATTCAGGGCGAACGTCAACAACAGCAGCACCAAGACCGTTGCATAAAGGGTCGTCCTCGTCTTTTCAATGTCGGGAGACTGCGTGGACAGGATGAAGACGTGGTATCCAAGATCCATGAACTGATTGCTCAGAGACTTTGGCAGATCCGCCATGTAATAGGCAGCCCCGGTAAAGAGAATTGGAGCAACCTCTCCGGCGGCGCGTCCCACCGCGAGGATTCCACCGGTCATGATTCCGGGAAGCGCCTGCGGCACCACAATTCTGACAATCGTCTGAAGTTTGGTGGCTCCAAGTGCGAGGCTCGCCTCCCGAAGTCCCGGGAGTATTGCCCGCAGGGATTCCTCAGTCGCCACGATCACGACTGGCAACGTCATCACCGCGAGTGTCATCGAGGCCCACAGGAGACACTCCTGCCCCCATACCTTCGTGCCCGCAGCCCCATATATGAATCCATCCATGCTCTTGCCGACGAAGTGGACGAAGAACCCGGCACCGAACAAGCCGAACACAATCGATGGGACGCCTGCCAGATTGTTCACCGCTCCCCGGATGACCCTGGTGCTCAAGGATGAGGCATGGGCGTATTCCGTGAGGTAGATGGCTGTGATGACACCAACGGGGATGACAAAGATCGTCATCAGGATAACGCGCACGCTGGTGCCAACAATCATCGGAAGCACTCCGGCGCTGGCGGGTTCAAAAAAGTCCTTCTGCGGATTGGCGGTGATGAACCTCCATGACAAACTTGGCCATCCGTTTGCCAGAATTGTCCCAAGCAAAACGAAGAGCATCGTCAGAATCAGCGCAACCGCCAATCCGGTGATACCCGTGAAAAAATAGGAAGTGTAATCAAACGATGCCGAACGAAAACCGTTGGCTGAACCTGCGTTAATTGAAGCAGGGGAGGCAGGAGTCATACTTTACCCTCCATCTTCGCCTTTAGCCGGTGAATGATCAGGTCGCCTGCAAGATTTGAAAAAAACGTCACGACGAACAGCAGCGCCCCGATCAGGAAAAGTATCCGATAATGATTACCTCCAAATACAGCCTCTGCCATCTCGGCTGCGATCGTGGCAGTCATTGTCCGGGTGGAATCGAACACGCTCCATGAAACAATGCTGGCATTGCCGCTGGCCAGGAGGACGATCATCGTCTCTCCGATGGCTCTTCCAAAGCCGAGGACGACAGCCGCGAACACACCTGGAATCGCAGCCGGCAAACCGATCTGCCACGCAGCTTTCCACTTGGATGCTCCCAAAGCCAGCGCTGCCTGAGTATAGGCGCGCGGCACACTTGTCAGAGCATCCTCGGCAATCGAAAACACCACCGGAATGATGGCGAATCCCAGGGCAACCCCTGCCAGCAAGGCATTGAGCCGGGATTCGTAACCCAGAAATTTTTGGAGCACTGTGGCGAGAAAAATATAAGCGAACGATCCGACCACAACGGAAGGAATCCCTGCCAGCATCTCAATTGCAGGCTTGAGCCATTCCTTGAGAGCAGGCCGTGCCAGTTGTGAGACGTAGATCGCGGCTCCGAGAGCCAGGGGCACCGAGAAGGCCAGGGCCACCAGGCTTGCTTTGATGCTGCCTATGACCAGGGGAATGATGTTGTACTTGTTGATCGTCGAGATCGGCTGCCAGATGTATTCAGGCTTGTCGTAACCTGTCCATTGGTGAGGCTGGATGAGATACTTCCAGGACACCGTGTTGAGGTTGGCATCCTTGTCAGATCGAACTGAGGCAGGTAATTCATCCATGGCTGCCTGGCGAACTTCCATCAGCGCCTGGATCGACTCTCGATCCATCGCTGTAAATCCTGCCTTCGTCAGCCCGAGATAACTTTGCAGCACTTCTGGCTTCAGCTTGGCCGTGTCTGACGCTTGAAGGACTGGCTGAATTGCCGCGCTGTTCATACTCCCCGTGAAAATCGGCCACGCTTCCCGCGCGACAAAAAGGAATATCAGAAACACCATCAAGATGGCGCTGAGAGAAATGGCAAAGATGAGTTTCTCAGCCACCCACTCCAGCGGACGGGCCTTGTGGCCTCGGTGAATCCCCATCCACCCGATTGAACGACTCTGTTGGTTCTTTGCGTTTGACACCACGGGGTATTTTTTAGGGATGAAGCGGAGCCGGTGACGCCCGTCGCATCTCCGACTCCACGCTGCCCCTGGTATCGTGGAGGAACTGAGTGGAACCCACGATCAAAAGCTCAAGCTCTCGTTACTGCCGAAGGTTCTTTGGGAGCGGAAAATATCCAACGTCCTTCACCAGTTTCTGACCTTCGTCGCTGCGGATCCAGGTCAGATAGCCTGCAATCTCACCCTTATCCAGGGCTGGATTGAGGTAAATGAATAGAAACCGGGAGATCGGATAAGTTCCGCCCACGACTGCCTCTTCCGTTGGCTCGATGGCTGGGGTGGAATCATCTTTCTTCACAGCCAGATGCTTCGCACCAGCACCGTATGCCGCCCCACCATATCCGATGCCGTTCTTGTCCTTGGCCACAGCTTGAAGCACGGCCGCCGTTCCCGGCATGGTCTGGGCCGATGATGCGAAATCCTTGCCTTTGAGCACATGCTCCTTGAAGAACTCGTAGGTTCCGGAACTGTTCTCGCGGCTGTAAACGGTGATCGGCGCATCCGTTCCTCCCAATTCCTTCCAGTTCTTGATCCTGCCTGAAAAGACTTGATCCAACTGGTCAAGGGACAGTTCCTTGACTGTATTCTCCGCGCTGACATAAACCGACAGCCCATCCATGGCCACTTTGTATTCGGTCGGTCGCTTGCCAAACGCCTTGATGTAGGAGCCGATTTCGTTGGCCTTGATCTTCCGCGAAGCATTCGCGAGATCGCATGTCTGATTCTGGAGGGCGGCAAAGCCCGTGCCGGATCCGCCACCGGTAACCTGGATTTTCGTGCCGGTGCTCTTCTGCATGTACACCTCGGCCCATTTCTGAGCCAGGATGACCATGGTATCCGATCCCTTGGCAGTAACGGTCCCGGCCACGGCACGCGGAGCGCCAGCCAGGATGAGCGCCGCCAGCAGGATCCCGATTGTCATCGTTTTCATTTTCATTGCTCATTCTTTGGTTAAATCAATTCTTGGTAACTCTTCAGAAGGCAGTCTTAAAATTTCCAAATGGCATCGACCTGAATCCGGCCAACTTCGCTCTTCGATCCGGAGGGCAATTCGTCAATCACGCTCGCAAGGTAATAGGTGATGCCGAAGGTAAACGAGTCATAGGGTGAGTAGGCCATCTTGACCACATGGCCTCGCAGATTCGTTCCCGGTCCGTAGCCCGCCCCCACACCCGACCCTGCCGGTCCCGTCCCGTAGTAAGCGCCAAAATCCGAGTCCACGAGTTCTTCATACATCGAATCCGCTCCAAGGACTATGTATCGATACGTCAAATCCCAGGTCCCTTTCTTGCCGGACTTTCCGAATTGGATTCCGCCTTGATACGACTGGTTTTTCGTTGGCGCAGCGGGATTGTTGGCATACTCGCCGAAGAACCGAATTGGGAATTGGCCCGTGTAGAGAGGGAATTTTTCCAGGATGTATGTCACGGAAGCATCCACGGCTTTTTGTTTCACAACCTGAAGTTGCGTTGTTTGAGCCAAGTAAGTCCCAGCTCTAAATGGTCGGCGACGTTTTCGAAAATGACCGGCAGGGGTTCTTTGACCGTCCGTCGCAGCAGCGCTTGAAGTCCGGTTCGGATGA
>SIBF01000042.1 GCA_009695275.1 Pedosphaera sp.
CTTGATGGATCTCTGGATCGAGCCCAAGCCAGCTCTCATCGAACACTGAGTCGATTTTCAAACTCGAAAGCGGCCCTCCAGTCTTCTCTCGATTCTCCCAGAAACTGCAAGGCCATATCCCAGCCTGCCTCCGCTTGACACTCATTGACGCGTGGCCCGCCTTTCGATCATCGACGAGTCCGGTGAACGCTACGTCCGCATGGCCAATCTTGCCTGTGTTGGATCCCACGCCATCAACGGCGTCGCCGCCCTTCACTCCGATCTCCTCCGGAGGTTCGCCCTCAAGGATTTCGCCGATCTCTGGCCGGATCGATTCAGCAACAAAACCAACGGCGTGACACCGCGCCGCTTCGTCGCCCTCAGCAATCCCGGCCTGACTCAACTCATCAGCCAGCAGATCGGTGACAACTGGCTCAAGGACGTCAATCAACTCCGGCAGCTCGAAAAACTCGCCGATGACAAGGCCTTCCAAAAACAGTGGCGTGCCGTCAAGCTGGCGAACAAACAACGGCTCGCCACCATCATCAAGGAACGCACCGGCGTCGTCGTGCAACCCGAGTCGCTCTACGATTTCCAGGTCAAACGGATCCACGAATACAAACGGCAGCACTTGAACGTGCTCCACATCGTGCGCCGTTACCTCGACCTGAAGCAAAACCCGAAGGCTCAACTCCCGCCCCGGACCTTCCTCCTCGGCGGCAAGGCCGCGCCTGGGTATTTCATGGCCAAGCTCATGATCAAGCTCGTTCATTCCGTCGCCGATGTCGTCAACAACGATCCCGCGATCCAGGATCGCGTGGTGTTTTTCCCTGATTTCAGCGTCAAGAATGCCCAGAATATCTACCCGGCCGCCGATCTCTCCGAACAGATTTCAAACGCCGGCAAGGAAGCCTCTGGCACCGGTAATATGAAGTTCTCCATGAATGGTGCCCTCACCATCGGAACCCTTGACGGCGCCAACGTGGAAATCCGTGAAGAGGTCGGCAATGACAACTTCTTCCTTTTTGGCCTGACCACCGAAGAGGTTGAATCTTGGAAATCCAGGGGCTACCACCCGCGCGAACTATACGATTCCCAGCCGCGGCTCCGCGAAACCATCGATGCCATCGCCAACGGCACATTCTCCGGCGGCGACACAGGGTTGTTCCGCCCCCTCATCGATCATCTCATTTACCATGACACCTACATGCTGCTTGCCGATTTCCAAGCATACATCGATTCCCAATCCGAGGTCAGCGCCGCCTGGGGCAACTCCGCCAAATGGACCCGCATGTCCATCCTGAACGTCGCCCGTGTCGGTAAATTTTCCTCTGACCGTGCCATCGCCGAGTACTGCAAGGAGATCTGGAATGTTCCACCGGTCCACATCGAACTCCCTTCCTGACGGACAAGGTCTGCAAGTAAATTTCCGGGAATGTCACGCGCGTTTGCCACAACACATTGAGGATTCGCGCAAAAACGGCTTCGGAGTTTTGTGCGGAAGTTCCCTTCCCATGAACCACCTGCCTCGGAGTCAGCATCGGAGGGCCGAGTTACACGAGGCCCATTCTGAGATCCATACTCGATTTCAGTCAGGGACTCGTGTAACTCGTCCTTCCGAGGTTCATGACCTCGATTCACGTCCGATTTTTGGAGGTGTTCCCTCCCCATGAACCCCAAGGTAGGGCGGGGCGTCCGCGCCGAGCCGCCGGCCTGGATCAGACCTCAACCCCGGCTCAGCGAGGACGCTTCGCCCTACCGCATCGCTTAGGTTCAGGGGTTCAATGCGCGAAGTTTTGGTTGGGCGAATTCTCACCCCGGCCCTCTCCCAATTGAAGGGAGAGGGAGAGTCGCCATCCGTAGGTCGTGACCTCCATGCGCTCTGGCAAAGACGGGCGCGGCCTTGTCCTCCGACTCTCTTTCAATCTGCGTTCTTTAGCGGCTCAACTGGTCTTCTTGGAGTGAAGAATTGTTCGTGTTGACCTTCATGATTGCCGGGCAACGCCGCTCCCGAAGGAGCCAATGTCCAGACCCGCTGTTGAAGCCTGACTCGAAAGACTTTCCCGGCGGCTGATTCTGGGTAATCTTGGCCTCAAAGTAACAAGGCATGACTGAACTCGATCACATAAAACGCACTCGTTTCGAAAGCGTCATCTGTCACGAAATGAAACTCGACGATGGATGGTCACGCTTGCGACGCTCAATCGTCCGGATGGCTTCCTCCCTTGCAATAGTCGTTTTGCTCAACGATCGATTCGTCACCATTACGCGCGCTGCGGAACCGGATGTTCGGCGTGACGCCGTCGTGCGCGCCGTGGAGACGGTCATTCAGAGTGTCGTGAACATCGGCACGGAAATGCTGGTCGAGGGCAGCGATCAATTGGATCAGGTCTTCCGGGATTTCTTTGGACCATACTATCGCCGCCGACCGCCGGACGCGCCGAAGAGCCTCGGCTCCGGGGTCATCATCGATGACACCGGTTACATTCTCACCAACTTCCATGTCGTGCGCCGCGCCAACCGTATCACTGTGACGCTCGCGGATGGTCGGGAGCGCGAAGCGCGGCTGATGAGCGGCACCACCCGCAGTGATGTCGCCCTGCTCAAGATCATCCCCAAAGGCAATGAATCTTTCAAAGCTGTCCGTTTCGCTGCGGATGACGATTTGTTGCTGGGCGAAACGGTGATTGCTTTGGGCAACCCCTTCGGTCTCGGGATCTCGGTCAGCCGGGGCATCCTCAGTTCACGCTCGCGCCGGCCACCCGTGGAGAACACGCCACTGGATCTCCAGGACTGGCTTCAAACCGATGCCGCGATCAATCCCGGCAACAGTGGCGGGCCTCTGGTGAACTTGCACGGGGAACTGATCGGCTTGAATGTCGCGATCTTCCGTGAGGCCCAGGGCATCGGCTTCGCAATCCCAATAAAACGGGTTTCCGAGGCCATGTCGGAAATTTTCACGCCGGAGGCGGTTCGGTCGCTGTGGTTGGGAGCGAAGTTTCAAGGCAATGGCGCAAACATCAGTATCGCCTCTGTCCAGCAGGGAAGCCCCGCGGAAAAGGCCGGCTTGCGTGCCGGAGATCGAGTTCTCCGCGTCAACGAGCGAACTCCACGAAACCTGGTTGAGCTGAATCGCGAACTGATCGCAAGCGGCCAACGCCAGATCGAATTGACCACCCAGCGCGGCAATGACCGTCGTGACGTAAGCGTTCAATTGGTTCCAGAAAAGGAGTTCTTCACGCCCAATCTCATCCGGCAAAAACTGGGGGCGACAGTCCAGGTGCTGGATGACGTTCTCGCGCGCGAGTTTGGTCTCGGTCAGCGCGAGGCGCTTGTCATTACGAGCGTCGAGCGTGGCGGTCCAGCGGAGGCGGCGGACCTGAAACGCGGCTACATCATTCAAGCCATCGACGGCCAGATTCCCGGCGACCTTGTGCAGGCGGCCAAGGTCATCTACGGCAAGAAACGCGGCTCACGCGCGGAATTGAGCCTGATCGTGCCGCGACCACGAGGTCGGTTGATAGAGCTTTATCAGGCGACGACCGAAGTAGTGTTGCGTTGATTTTGGTGGTGGAAGCTGGTGATCCCGTGCCAAACTACACCACACGCGAACCATGAGTGATGACGTTATGATCGAGGTTTCCAACCTCACGAAACGCTACCCCGGCCATACGGCGGTGGCGGACGTTTCGTTTGCAGTCGGCCGTGGTGAAATCGTCGGACTTCTGGGCCCGAACGGTGCGGGAAAGAGCACAATCCTGCGCATTCTCTCGTGCTTCATGACGGCGACGACAGGCACGGTGCGCGTTGCAGGCTTTGACGTTTTTCATGAATCGGACGAGGTACGCCGCCGGATTGGTTATATGCCGGAGAATAATCCGCTTCATCTGGACATGCGTGTGAAGGAGTACCTGAAATTCCGCGCGCGACTAAAGGGGCTGAGCTTCGGCAGGAGTCGTGATCGGGTGGGGGTTGCCATGGAGCAGTGCGGCCTCACGCACGTGAGCCGGAAGATCGTCGGGCAATTGTCCAAGGGCTACCGACAGCGTGTCGGGCTTGCCGACGCACTGGTTCACGAACCGGAGTTGATCATTCTCGATGAACCAACGGTGGGACTGGACCCGAATCAGATTCGTTCCGTGCGGCAGTTGATCAAGGATCTTGGACGCCACCACACGATTCTGCTTTCAACCCACCTGCTTCCCGAAGTGGAGCTGACATGCTCGCGAATCATCATCCTGCATGAAGGGCGGGTTCTGGCGTCAGACACGCGGGAGAATTTGCAGCATCAGATCAACGGCAACGGTCAGGTGGTCGCCGAGATCGCCGCGCCCCGGGAGGAACTCATCGCGTGCTGGCGCGAAATGGAGGCGGTGGAAACCTTTGATGTGGCTCCCGCCGACGGCGAATACTTCCGCTGCACCCTGCGGGCGGCGAACGGTGAGGATCTTCGTTCGTTGGTCTTCTCGGCGGCACGGGATCGAGGATGGACGTTGCGCGAGTTGAGTCGCAGTCACGCCAGCCTCGAGGATATTTTCGTCCAGGTGATCCGACAAGAGAAGGAGGAGAAAGTCTGATGCAAGTGTACTTCACGCTCGTCCGCAGGGAACTCGGCGGATACTTCTCGTCGTTGACTGGTTACATCATCATTGCGGCTGTGCTGCTGCTTCTCGGTTTATCGTTTGTGGAAGTGCTGACGAAACTCAATGCCGCTCCCACGGACGCTCCGATCACCGAAATATTCTTCGTTACCTTCTATTTCTGGATCATTCTCCTGCTCACCGCGCCGGTGATGACCATGCGGACCTTCGCGCTGGAACGATTTTCAGGCACCTACGAGACGCTGATGACGGCGCCGGTTGGCGATCTTGCTGTGGTGATGAGCAAGTTCACGGGTGCTCTGGTGTTCTACATACTCACATGGCTGCCGTTTCTCGGGTATATCCTGCTCGTTCAGCGGTTCGCGACCGGCGGTTTTGTTTTTGATCCATACATCCTTGGAAGCACATTCCTCGGACTGCTGCTGATCGGCGCGCTTTACATGGCCATCGGGTGTTTTGCCTCGGCGCTGACGAACAGCCAGATCGTCGCCGCGATCCTCAGCTACGCGCTGGGGCTGGCTTTGTTTGTTCTCAGCCTGCGCTCGTTCATGTCCGAGCCGGGTTCGAGCGTGGCGGGCAAATTTTTCGAGTACATCGCCATGACTGAGCACATGGAGAATTTTGCGCGCGGTGTGATTGATACCCGGCCCCTTGTGCTTTACCCGAGCCTCACCGTGCTCTTCCTCTTTCTCACCCTCAAAGTCGTGCAGAGCCGCCGCTGGAGATGACCGATGACTGATCCGGACACACCCAGTTTCTCGACCGCGCGCCGCTGGAGCATCGGCTTCCAGGTGCTGCTGTCGATCGGCGCGATCATCGCGCTGGTGGTGATGGGCAATTATCTTTCCGCCCGGCACTTCATCCGTTTCGAGCGCCCGGGAGGGTCGAAGCAGCAACTTTCGCCCGTCACAATCCGACTCCTTCAATCGCTGACCAACAAAGTGCGGGTCGTTGTCTTCTTCAACCATCGCAACGCGCTCTTTGGTCCGGTGACTTCCCTGCTTAATCAATATGCCTTGCGCTCCTCTCAGATCGAGGTGGAACAGGTGGACTATGAACGCTTTCCCGGCCGGGCCAGACAGGCGCTTGCCGACCTTAAGCTCGACCCTTCAGCCGACACAGATCGGATTATCTTTACTTCCACCGGGCGTACCAAGGTGGTGCATGAGGGCGAGCTGTCCATTTACGACAACCCCACCCAGGCGGTCCTCAGCGGGAAGGAAGTCAAACGAACCGGCTTCAAAGGAGAACAACTTTTCTCTGCTGCAATTTTTGCGGTCAGCGATCCGCGTCCGATGACGGCTTATTTCCTCCAGGGTCACGGCGAGCACGATCCAGCCGAGGAAAAAACGACCACGGGCTACGCCAAGTTTGCGCGGATTCTACAGGACAGCAATCTGAAGCTGGGCCTGCTCTCGCTCGCGCAGTCCGAGATTCCCGCCGACTGCGAACTGCTGATCGTGGCCGGCGCATCAACGAGAATTTCAAGCGTCGAGCTGGAGAAGATGGACAAGTATCTCTCGCAGGGCGGAAGAGCACTCTTCCTTGCAAATTACGGAGCGCTCGATCCGAAGACGGGACTCGATCGCACGGGGCTTCCCCGGATGCTGCTCAACTGGGGATTGGATGTCGGACAAAATGTCGTGCTCGACAAGGCTAATGCCCGCGCCGGGACCGGCGGCGAGA
Source organism: Pedosphaera sp. (assembly GCA_009695275.1). GTDB lineage: Bacteria > Verrucomicrobiota > Verrucomicrobiia > Limisphaerales > F1-12-MAGs170 > F1-120-MAGs170. Next base: position 6,267 of record SIBF01000042.1, read on the forward strand.
TTCTCGTCGGTGAATTTGGCCCGCATCCAATTGTCACGCCGCTTCGCCGGTCGCGGATCGAGCTGGTTTCTCCGCGCTCCGTGACGGCCCGCTCGGCGGGCGCAGCGGGGGCGGACGCGCCCAAGGTGACAGAGCTGCTCCTGTCCAGCGCGAAAGTTTCAGCAGTGCGGGTTGGTGAACGCCCGCAGGTGGACAAGTCTGGAGGAGTCTTTTCACTGGCGGCTGCTGTGGAGAAAGGCACCATTCAGGGGATCAGTTCAGACCGCGGCAACACCCGCATGGTCGTTGTTGGTGATTCATTTTTTCTTCTGAACGGAGTCATCGAATTCGAGGCGAATCGCGATTTCGCCAGGAATACCGTCAACTGGCTCCTGAGCCGCGAAAAATTGCTGGAGGGAATCGGCCCGCGCGGAATTGATGAGTACCGCGTCAGCATGAGCGAACGGGACATGTTCACCGCGCAATGGATGTTGCTCGGTGGCGCGCCCGGAGTGGTGCTGTTCTTCGGCTGGATCGTGTGGCTGCGCCGCAGAAGCTAGAATTGATGAGAGATTGAATGAGCTTCCGAAGCACATGGTGGTTGATGAGCGCCGCGCTGGCCTTGGGGGCTTTCATCTTCTTCGTCGAACGGCGCGCGAACCGTTCCGAAACCGTCGCCAGCCTTCCGCCGGCGCTCCTTGATTTCAATCCGTCTCAAATCACCGCCGTCGAGATCACCCGGACCAACCAGATCATCCATGCGGACCGCGTGGCCAACCGCTGGCAACTCGCCTCTCCGACCTATCCAGCCCTCGCTTCGAGCGTGGATGGTTTGCTCGAAGCGCTCGGCAACTCCCGGAAAACCACCACCATCTCAGCGAGGGACATTGCCACGCAACCCGGCGGCGGCGCTGCTTTTGGTGTCTCGCCCCCGCGCGCCGCAATCACGATCATCGCCAGCAATGGACGCCAGACATTGAACCTCGGAAACAAGACTCTGGTGGGCGAACAGATCTATGCGCAGATTGTTGGCAACCCGGACTTGTTCATCACAGATGGAAAGATCCTTGCCTCACTACCGTCCACCTTCGCGGACTGGCGCGACCCGGCATTGTTGTCTCCGGATAATCCAGTGTTCGACCGGCTTATTGTGACCAACATGGGGCGCATCTCGGTGGATGTGCAGCTCGATGCCGCCAGCTTGGCCTGGAGGCTGGTTCGCCCGATGGACGCTCGCGCCGACGCCTTGCGGGTCCAGTTTCTCATTCAAAAGTTGGGAGGATCCCGCGTGAGCAAATGGGTGACGGATGACGCGCGAGCGGATCTCGATGCGTTCGGTCTTCAATCGCCCGAGTTGCAACTGACCCTGGCTCGCGGCAGTAACGAGGTGTTTCAAATTCAATTCGGACGCAGCCCTACAAATGAGCCCGCGCTCATTTATGCCCGGCGTCCAGCTCAGCCCAGTATATTTCTAGTCCAACGTCAGGGGCTGGCGGAACTGCTCTCACAGCCGCACACTTTTTACCGGGATGACACACTCGTCTCCCTGGCTGGCGTCACGAATATCGACCGTGTTGACATCCGCGCCGAAGAGCGGTTCTCCCTCATCCGCGCGGCCGATGGTGCATGGCAGATTGCCAGTCCTGCTCCGATTCGTGCTGATCCGGAACTCGTGCAGCGCATGTTCGACGATGTTCAACATGTGAAGGTCACGGATTTTGAGGCGGACGTCGTCGCTGATCTGGCACCATTTGGCTTGGAGGCGTCGGCGCGCCAGTATTCTTTTCGCACCAGCGTGACCAATGCCGTGGGTGCCACCAACCAGCTCGTCGCTCAACTCGACTTCAGCAAGGCCATCACCAACCGCCTGGACCGCGTCTTCGCGCGCCGGTCCGACGAGAAATCCGTCTATTCGGTGGCGTTGGGCGAAGTGCAACGTCTGCCAAAGGCGGGCTACCAATTGCGTGACCGGCAGCTCTTCGACTTCGATGCCCGCCAACTGACTTCGGTGACCATCACCCAGCGTGGAAAGACACGCAAACTGACGCTCGACCCGGTGCATGGTTGGTCGCCGGATGAAGTGCTCAGCGCGGCGATCACGGAAACCATTCATCGGTTGAGCCGAGCCAAAGCCATCAACTGGGTCACTCGCGGCGAAGATCAACTCCGCTATTTCAGTCTCGACCACAGGCTGACCGTTGAAGTACAGACTCCCGGCCAGGCCGTGAGGACTTTCTCCATCCAGTTCGGAAAGTTTTCTCCATCCGGCCACATTTATGGCGGCAGCACACTCGACGGCGGCGCACTGGTCGTGTTCGAGTTTCCACAAGAAATTTACAGCGGCATCGCGAAGTACTTGAGCATTCCGGACCCACCGGCGTCCAATCCCTAGATGGCCGAACCCAAGCCCAGAACTTTCTGGCGCAGATGCCGCATCGCCTTTCGTTGGTGCCGCATTCTGGTTCTGCTGTGCTTCCTTTCCATCATCATCGGCGTTCTGTACCTGAACCGGTCCGGCCTGCCGGATTTCGTCAAGCGGCGGGTCGAGGCTGAACTTCGCACTCGCGGACTTGACGTCCAACTCGGCCGGCTGCGCTTGCGTGGACTCAACGAGCTCTCGACTCGCAATTTGTTGATCGGCGAAATCGACCAGACGAATGGCCCGAAAATCATGATTCAGGAAGCGCAGTTCCGGCTGGATCCGGACGCGTTGCGAAAATGGAAGCTTCGTCTCGAATCGCTCGGTTTGCAGGAGGCGCGGCTTCTCTGGCCAATCCCTTCGACCAACGGACTCACATCCTTCCTCTCGATCGACGAGATCTCAACGACCTTGAAGTTCCTGGATGGGGATCGATGGGCGCTCGATCACTTTGACAGTCGCTTCCTCGGCACACGGCTTCATCTAACAGCTTCGATCACGAACGCCTCGGCACTGGGAACGCCTCGTGGCGCATCAACCGGATCCCCTGCTGCTCGCGTTGATTGGAAAAAGCCCCTCAACTTGTGGGCGGCACGATTGCAGCGCGTGCAGTTGCCAACCAATTCCATCCTGTCCCTGGCCGTCGAAGGCGACGTCCTCACTCCGTCAACTTTCGAAGCGCGACTTCGTGTCCAGACCGACTCGGCGGACACCCCCTGGGGACAGATCACGAATTTGAAGCTCGACGCTCGGATCACCCCCACTACGAACACGCCTGGCGTTGTGGAAGCCAGGGTGGACCTGAACATTGGCGATGTGATCACAGCGGATGGTGAATGGCATCTCGCTGGCAATGCGCTCGCGCTGAAAGCCCGGTTGATCTGGACGAATCAAATTGTGCTCACCGCCAATTTGGACTGGCGCACGACCAACGCGGAGACCACCTGGGTGACCGCCACAAATGTTCACCTCATGTCTGCCACGCTCCGTAACTCTCAGAACTCTGACACCCCTCTGCAGACAACCCTTGAATTGAATGCCGACGCTCTCCATTCACGCTGGGTGGAGTTGCGAACCAACCGCCTCTCAGCAGACGTCGCGCATTCACTCACCAACTTCAATGCCATTGATGGCTCATGGCGGCTGACGGCCCTGGATCTTGCAACAAAGTGGGGACGCACCGCCGGGATTTCTCTGACGGGTCGTGTTGCTTCCCCGAATTTGAGCGCCCGCGGACCGGGAGGATCTGACTGGGGCGCATGGTCGCTGATCGACACCCTGGCTTTGGACTGGGAGTGCAAGCTGCAAAACTTGAGCTCGTCTGAGCTTCAACTTGAGTCTCTCGATTGCTCGGGACTTTGGCGAGCGCCACACCTTGAACTTCATCGCCTGCACGCCGCGCTCTACGGGGGCGGGTTAGATGCAGCCGCGCAACTCGACGTGGCTACCCGCCAGACGAGTGGAAAGCTCAAGTTCGATTTCGACGTTCAGCGCATCGCACCCCTGTTGCCGCCACTCTCGCGAAAATGGCTGGGGCAATTCGGCTGGACCAACCCGCCGCTCGTGAGCGCCGAGGGAAGTGTGATTCTTCCGTCGTGGACGAATTCCCAGCCGGACTGGCGCGGTGAAGTGCGCCGGACCGTCAAGCTGGCCGGCAAAATGCAGGCTGGTGCCGGAAGCTTCCGGGGAATCGGCGTTTCCACCGCGCGGACCACTTTCATCTTCACGAATGAAACCTGGAACCTGCCGGACCTGACCGTCACGCGGCCGGAAGGCGGCGCGACAATCGCCTACCTGTGGCACATGCCGACGGAGGATTACCACTGGGGGCTGGAGAGCACCATTGATCCCAGGGCGCTGGCGCCCGCGTTGCAGGCGTCCCAGGTAAGAGTGCTCGACATGTTGACTTTCTCGAATGCGCCAAGAATCAGCGGAGATATTTGGGGGCAATGGAAGAATCCTGAATCAGTTGGATTTCGCGCGCAGGTCAACGCCACCAACCTGACTTTCAAGGGCGAGACGTGTGATCTGCTTCAGGCATTCCTAGGATTCACCAACCGCGTGATCCAGTTTCGCGATGTGTTGATCCGGCAAAAGGATCAGGAAATTATCGTGCCCGACGCGCGTTATGACCTCAAGGAGCAGGTGATTATAGTCACGAACGCCTTCAGCACGATGGATCCGGATCTGATCACCCGTGTCATCGGCCCGAAGACTCGGGAAGCGCTCCAGCCTTATCGCTTCGCCACTCCGCCGACCGCGCTCGTCAACGGAGTGATTCCCACCTTCGATACCGAGAAGGCGGATCTCCATTTCAAGATCGAAGGGAAGAACTTCAGTTACTGGCGCTTCAACCTTCCCCAGGTGTCCGCAGACCTCCACTGGCATGCCGATACATTGCTGGTGACCAATGTCGTTGCCAGCTTTTACAAGGGGCGCCTCGATTGGTCCGGGCACTTCGATTTCACGGTTCCGGTGGGAACGGATTTCAACTTTCGCGCTCAAGCGACGGATGCCGATCTGCGGATGATGCTCGCCGATCTGCTGCCAAGCACCAATCAATTGAGCGGAGTCGTGAGCGGCCAGTTGTCTATCACCAGCGCGAATTCGGATGACTGGGAAAGCTGGCAGGGCTCGGGAGACGCACGGGTTCGTGATGGGTTCCTGATGAGCATCCCGATCTTTGGATTCCTGTCTCCGATGCTCAACAAGATCGTTCCGAGCATTGGAGACAGCACCGCCGGCGCGGCCACGGCAACCTTCGTGGTGGATCGAAGCGTCGTTCACACGAGCGACCTCGAGGTGCGATCAAGGGCGTTGCGCCTGCAGTACGACGGCAAAGTCGATATGTCTGGCAACGTCGATGCGCGAATGCAGGCCGAAATCCTGCGCGATGTCTGGGGTGTCGGACGTGTCGTAAGCCTCGCCCTGTGGCCGATCACCAAGGTGTTCGAGTATCAGATCACTGGAACCCTCGCGAAACCGAAGAGCCAGCCGGTTTACATTCCAAGATTTCTTTTCGCTCCGTTCCAACCGTTGAAAACCATTCGCGACATGTTCAACGATTCTGAATCCAGGCCGGCTTACAAGGAAGAGCCGAAGAAATAGGTTTTTCGCTGTTTTGAATGCAGCCGGTTCTTCCCGAAAACGCTACTGTGTCTGGGAGCATTCAATCAATTCCAGGTAGGCTTTGGGACTGGTGTCACCATTGCCTCCCCCTCGCATCAACTCCGGCGTGAAAGACGCACAGCATGCTTTCACCGCCGCGCAGTCGGTTTGCAATCCGGCTGCGCGACTCTAAGAAAATAGATCCAACTGCGGCGCCGGAGCGAGCTGCTGCAGCTTTTCGCGTTCGGCTCGATGACGCGCGTGCTGCCGGACCTTGCCTTCGGGGGTGAGCTCGGATTCCTCGAGATTGGAAAGAATTTCCTTTGCCCGCGTGAGCACTGTCTTCGGAACACCGGCGAGCCGTGCCACTTGAATGCCGTAGCTCTTGTCTGTGCCGCCAGCGACGATCTTGTGCAGGAAGATGATCTGGTCGTTCCACTCGCGCACAGCCACGTTGAAATTACGGACGCGGTTCAGTCGTCCAGCCAGCTCGGTAAGCTCGTGGTAATGCGTCGCGAAAAACGTCTTGGCTCCGATCTGGTTATGCAGGTGTTCGACAATCGACCAGGCGAGGCTCAAGCCGTCGAACGTGCTCGTTCCGCGGCCGATCTCGTCCAGGATGATCAGGCTGCGGCGCGTGGCGTTGTTGAGAATGTTTGCGGTCTCGCTCATCTCGACCATAAACGTGGATTGTCCCCGCGCCAGATCATCGCAGGCCCCGATGCGCGTGAAAATCCGATCCAACAAATCGATCCTCGCGCTGGCGGCCGGAATGTAAGAACCCGTGTGCGCCAGCAGGGCGAGCAACGCCACCTGCCGGATGAACGTGCTTTTGCCCGCCATGTTCGGCCCGGTGATCAGGGCAATCTGTTCGTTGACCAGATCCATCTGGGTGTCGTTCGGCACAAAACGATCGTCGGTAACGCTTTGATCCAGGACAGGATGGCGCCCGTCGCGAATGTTCATCACGCCCTCGTCCCGGACATCAGGACGGCAATAACTGTAGAGTCGCGCCGTCTCTGCGAATGAGGCCAGAACATCGAGCTGCGACAGAGCCTGCGCGGTTTGTTGAATCGTGGCGAGGTGGCCCAGAAGTTCTTCGCGCACTTTCTGAAACAGCTCGTACTCCAGCTTGAGACTCCGTTCCTCGGCTCCAAGAATCTTTCCCTCGACCTCTTTCAGCTCAGGCGTGATGAACCGTTCGCCATTCGCGATCGTCTGCTTGCGAATGTAATTTGCGGGAACCTTGTCGAGATTCGACCGCGTGATTTCGATGTAGTAACCGAAGACGGAGTTGAAGCGCACCTTGAGCGAGTTGATGCCGGTCTGCACGATCTCCTGCTGCTGCAACCGCGCGATCCAGTCCTTCCCATCGCGGGTCGCGCTCCGCAATTCGTCCAGCGCGGCATCAAAGCCATCGCGGATGAGCCCGCCTTCCTTCAAGGCAAGAGGGGGTTCATCGACAATCGCGCGTGAAATGAGATCGATTACTTCCGGCTCAGGGGTGATCTGTCGGGTGAGGATTTGCAGCAATCCGTCCGCACCGGGCAGCTTCGATGTTGAGTTCTCAATCGGCAGTTCCTCGCGTAACGCCCCGGCATCTTGAGTGCGGCTCTCCAGCTCGTGAGCGGCTTCGGCCAGCGCCGGGATCTGTTCCAGCGCCACTTTCAACGCCACAAGATCGCGTCCGTTTCCAGAACCGATGCTCAAGCGGCCGAGCGTGCGTTCGAGGTCGCGCACTTCAGCCAGGCGTTTTCTAAAACTCTCAAGCACATCGGTGCAGGCCAGCCATCGTCCCACCACGTCCTGCCGCTCTCGGATCGCCGCGACCGAGGCCAGTGGCTGCGTCATCCAATCTCGCAAGCGCCGCGCGCCCATCGGCGTCACGGTTCGGTTCATCGCACCGCAGAGCGATGCCGCCCGGGCGGCATCGCTGTGCATCGGTTCCAAAATCTCGAGGTGACGAAGCGTCGAAGTTCCGAGGATCAAATAATCAGAGCATTCGTAGCACGACAGCCTGGTCAAATGGGAGATGTCACGGCGCAAATTCTGGCTGAGATAATGAAGCACTGCTCCAGCAGCGCCAGTCGCTGCCGTCTTGTTCTTCAATCCAAAGCCATCAAGCGACGCCACCTTGAAATGCTCGCGCAATGTGAAGATGGCCGTCTCCGGGGCGAAGACCCAGTCATCGTAGCCGCTCCAAATTGGAAAATTTCCACGCAACAGATCGCTGAGCTTGGTCGCGCCGGCTGGCAGAATGATCTCCGCGGGCCTGAGCCGGTCCAGCTCGGCAAGGAGCGCGGTCTCATCCTGCAGTTCCGTCACCTTGAAATCCGCCGTGGTCAAATCCACCAAGGCCAAGCCACAGGCGCTGCCTGACTGGCACACAGCCGCGAGGAAATTATTCCGTTCCGCCCGCAACATCCGCTCATCGAAGTGAGTTCCCGGGCTGAGAATCTGGGTGACGTCGCGCTTCACAAGTTGGCCGGGCCTTGCCTCCTCAAGCTGATCGCAGATGGCGACTTTTTTTCCCGCCTTGAGAAGCCGCGAGATGTATCCCGAGGCCGCGTGGTGCGGAATGCCGCACATCGGCACGACACCTCGTTTTGTCAGGGCGACATTGAGCAACTGCGCTCCAGCCTGAGCATCTTCAAAGAACATCTCGTAGAAATCTCCCAGTCGGAAAAGCAACAGCGCGTCGGGAGGAAGCTGGCTCTTGATGCGCCGGTACTGGGCCATCATCGGTGTGAGCTGAGCTTCGCTGGACATCACGGCGACGTTAGGATGGAAACCGGTCCGGGTCGAAAAAAATTTCCACTCATCGAACAAATCGAGAGAAAGTTCTATGCACTCATGTCAGATTCTGGTTACATGTTCACGAAACATAACAACTAAAAAGCGAACGGAGGTGAGAGTCCGTGGCCGCAAAGAAGAAACCCGCAGCAAAAAAACCTTCAGCTAAACCCGCTAGCAAGAAAAAGTAGTCGCTGGCTCCTCGAACGAGGTGGCAATCCCAGTCTCTTCTGACGCTGGTTTGTCACCTCGTATTTTTCTTCCCGTATTCATTTCCTACGCCCGTTCCTCATGGCCAGGCTCGTTTTCGACATAGAAACTTCAGGGCTGCCTTCTGATAATTTTGACGAAGCCCAGCTCGAGTACTTGTTTCGCGATGCGGAGCGGCTGCCGGACGAGGTCGCACGAACGAATCGCCACGCGGAGATTCAGCAGCAATTCAACCTCTGGCCCTTCACCGCCCGCGTCGTTTGCATTGGAATGCTCAATGCGGACACTGGCCGTGGAAAAGTGTTGTTCATCGCCGAAGATTACGTGCCGCCCGAAGGCGAGTCAGGGCCGGTTGAATTCGTGCCGTGCGTGGACGAACCGGAATTGCTCGCAGCGTTCTGGGATGTCGCAAGGCACTACGATTCAATAGTCACCTTCAACGGCCGTGGATTTGATGTGCCATTCCTCTACCTGCGCTCGGCCATTCTCAACATCCCGATTTCACGAAAAGACTGGCTGGGATACCGGTTCCAGACGGATCCGCACTGCGACCTCGCCGAACAGTTGACGTTTTACAACGTCAGCGGGCGTGATGGCGCGGCGCGGCGATTCAACCTGGATTTTTACTGCAAGGCTTTCGGCATCGAATCACCAAAAACGCACGGTGTGACCGGCCGCGACGTTAATTCCCTGATGGCGGAAAAGGCGTTTCGTGAGATTGCTGATTATTGTCTGCGAGACGTGCGGGCCACCGTGCAGCTTTTTCAGATCTGGCGCGAACGCCTCTCGGGCATCAAGTGAGTTGAGCCGCCCATGCGATCACCAAGGGCAACACTCCTCATCGCCATTCCACTTTGGGCGTTCACAGCCGGAGCAACAGTGCTCTGGCAGCGAACCCACGATCCATTCTGCGACGGCCAGCGCCTCAGCGCATGGGTCGGCCAGCTTGCGGACGAGCGCCCGGAAATCCGTGAAGCCTCGGCGAGCGAATGCCGCAAACTCGGAGCCCAAGCGGTGCCCGCCCTTGCCCGCGCCTTGCGAATCAAAGATTCGCGCATTCGCTCCGCGCTGATCAGGTGGACAAGGAATCTTCCGGGCTGGCATTTCCGCTCCCTGGACTCGCCGCGATTGCGAGCCCAGGCGGCGGGCGTGTTGTCGCATCTGGGAGGCGCGGCGTACGGAGCTGCTCCAGAGTTGACCGCCGCGCTTGGTGATCCCTCCACTTTTGTCGCGGACAGATCACAGGAAGCACTTCAAGCCATCGGCTCGCCCGCAAAACCGACGCTTGTCAATGCCCTCACGGCGCAAAACCCAAACATCCGTCGTCGAGCTGCTGAAACGCTTGGCGCGACGCCGGAAGCTGGCGAAGCAGTCGCGCTCGCGCTGGCTGATGCGTTGGACGATTCCGAAATCAGCGTCCGTCGTGCTGCGGCCCGATCGATTGGCCGTCTCATCTTGGTGCCGGAAGTTGCGGTCCCGGCGCTCGGAAGGCGGTTGGCTGACTCATCCGGATCGGTACGCGAAGAGTGCGCGGTGGCATTGAACCGCTTCGGTCCGCTTGCCTCAGCGGCCGCGTTGGAACTTGTCACGGCCATGTCCGACAATTCCGATGGGGTTCGCATTGCTGCCGCCAACGCACTGGGAAAGATCGGCATGGACGCGCCTCATGCCGCCATTTCGGCCCTGATGAAGAACCTGGATCACCCTTCCTCACTCGTTCGCTCAAGTTCTGCACTCGCCCTTGGTAGAATCGGCCCGCAAGCATTCGAGGCGACTACCAGGCTGGCATTGAGCTTGAAGGATCCTGATGGGGCCACCAGGGCAGAAGCGGCACGTGCGTTGGGCAAGATTGGTCTGGCTGCGGCAGAATCGGTGCCATCGCTCGAACAAGCGTTGAACGACGATATTCCAGCAACCAGAGCCAGCGCCGCCGAAGCCCTCGGCAAGATCGGCGATGCGGCCAGAATTTCCGTGCCGGCTCTGATCCGGGCGTGGAACAATGACCATTCTGGCATTGGTCATGCCGTGCTTGCCGCGCTGCGTCAGTTGACTCCAGATGTAGCGGCGCAATTGTCGAACACCGAGGGCGAGATGCGTTGAACCTCCTAACTCGAAGGCTTGAAGTTGCAATTGGATGAAGCATCGTGATTCGTGATGCGTAAGCGCTGGCCATTGCTCGTTCTGATCACGGTCGTCCTGTTCGCCGGTGGAGTTCTCCTGCTCACACCGCGTGAGGAGATGGCGGTTGTGCAAGGCAGACGCACATCCGATTGGGCAATGGAACTTCTCGGTCCCGCTCCCACCGAACCAGCCGAGAATGTGGTCCGTTCCTTCTCGGCTGAACTGGCACCTGACTTGATCAAGCTCCTGCGACACCACGATTCCCTGCTTCGCGAGCCCATCAATACTATCGCGCGATTTCTGCCCAGGCGTCTCGGGGTCGCACTGCACCGCACCTTCAAACCGAACCAGCCCGCGCGCCACCGCCTCGCCGCCGTGCTCGCGCTGGGACTCATGGGCACCAATGCCGTCACTGCCACACCCGAACTCTCCAAGGCTCTGCGCGATCCTGACTCCAACATCCGCATGTATGCCGCCATGGCTCTCACGCGAGTGGGACCAGTGGGAATCCCTGGCTTGATCCAGGCGCTTGACGACCCGAGCCGTCGCGCGCGCGAGGCCGCAATGGGGGGGCTTGTCCAACTCGGATCGGATGCGTCACCGGCCATCTCAAAGTTGATCCACTGTCTCCGGACACCAAACGACACACCGTTTGCTCATGCCGCGCTGAAGAGCATTGGCAAGCCAGCCGTGCCCGCATTGATTGAACTCCTGAGCTGGGACGACCTCACGATACAGTGTGAGGCAGTCCGCATTCTCGGCAAGATCGGCTCGCCGGCCCGCGGTGCCATTCCACCGATCTTGGCACTGGCGCATCATCCGGCGTTCGAATTGCGGCGTCATGTGATGACTTCGCTCGGCCGGATTTGTTTCTCGTGCGATTCCGTCCCGGCGACGCTTCGGGAAGCTTTGAACGACAGCCACCGCGATGTCCGGATTGCAGCAGCTGCTCAACTGCGTTCCGACGAGCGCATCGCGCGTGAAACGGTGACGCTGTTGATCAGCGATCTGAGGAGCGGCATCGCGGCAAAACAAGCTTCCGCAGTCGAAGCTCTGGGGCGCATGGGAGCGTGGGCAGTGCCGGCGATTCCGGAGGTAAAGGCATGGCAGAATTTGTCGGCGGAAAACTCCACCCTGGCCGAAGAGGCCATTCGACGAATCCAGAATGCAGCGGCCTCGACAGCGCGCGGAGAAATCGGGGATCAGGAGCCGTGAGCCCCGCAGTTGCAACCGGTGGTTTTTCCAAAAACATCTTCAGGAACATCATGCGGAAATTTATTTTCACCTCGTTGCTAGCCGCCGTGGTTGGACTGGGCCTTGTTGAATTTTAGCATGCGTCGCTGCTGCGCCGGGAAGTCCAAACTCTCCGAGAACAACAAACCTCCTTGAACGATCAGATCCAAATGCTCAGGAGCGAACGGGATGACGCGGTCAACCGACTCGCGGTGTTTCGCGACGAGACAGAGCGCTTGAAGGTCGATCAAGCAGCGTTGTTCAAAGTTCGCGCTGAGATGGCGCTGTTACGCCAGCAAACAAATGAACTCAGCAGACTAGCGGCGGGAGTTCGCCAGCTTCGCAACCTCCAAAGGGTGGATGAGGCCCAGGCTTCCGTTCAGCCTCTGAGTGTCCTCTCAGATCTGGAGAGATGCCGGGACAACCTCCGGCGAATCAGCGCGGCCGTGGAGCAGTACGCATTGGAGAAAAAACAAGTGCAGGGAGAGAAAGTGTACCCAGGCGACATATTGCCTTATCTGGTGAAAAAGGAACTTCCCCACTGCCCTGCGGGCGGTATTTATAGTTTGCGAGGAGTCGGCAATGATGCGACCTGCTCGATGGATGGGCATACTCTCTGAGGTTGCGATCAGCTAACCGCTCCCACTCCCTGGATCTGGCAGTTTTCACCGTGCCAGAGCGCGTTTGTAAATCTCCTCGTAGGCCGTCGTGGTGCGTTTCCAGGAGAAATCCGAGGACATGCCGTTCAGCCGGTAGCGCCCGAAAAGCTCCTTCGCGCCAAAGAGGACGATGGCTTTGCGAATCGCCTTGGCCAGTGCTCGCGAGGAGTACTCGTAGAACTTGATCCCGTTGGCGGAGTCCACGTCTTCGGTCACGTCCACGATCGAGTCGTCCAGGCCGCCTGTTGCGCGGACGACAGGCACGCTTCCGTAACGGAGGCTGTACATCTGATTGAGACCGCAGGGTTCGAAATGGGATGGCATCAGGAAAAAGTCCACGCCCGCCTCGATGCGGTGCGACAACGCGTGATCATAGCCAATCTTCACGCTCGCCTTGGTCGGATGCCGGACGGCGAGGCTGCGCACCGCGCGCTCAAATTCGGCCTGCCCGCTGCCAAGCAGGACAAACTGGATGTCCGCTCCGAGCATCTCCTCCAGTGCGCCGGTGAGAATGTCCACGCCCTTTTGATCCGCGAGACGCGAGACGACACCGAAGAGGGGAACATTGGCGCTCTGCGGCAGCCCGAACTCCTGTTGTAACGCGACCTTGGCGGTGGCCTTGCCTTCCAGGCTTTCCTGCGAATAGGGCTGGAGCAGGAAGGGATTGTGCGTGGTGTTCCATTCCTCGTAATCCACCCCATTGAGCACGCCGGTCAGGTCATGCTGTCGTTCGCGGAGAACGCCGTCGAGAGCACAGCCAAATTCCTCCGTGGTGATTTCGCGCGCATACCGCGGGCTGACTGTTGTGAGCATGTCTGCGTAAACAAGCCCGGCCTTGAGGCAGTTCATCCAACCGAAGAACTCGACTCCCGCCGGAGTGAAATGGCTCGACGGCAGATTCGTCAGCGGAAATTTCCACGATGGAAACACTCCCTGATACGCAAGATTGTGAATCGTCAGACATGTCCGCGGCGCTTTGAGCCAGTCGCCTGCCTGGCGCGCGTGCCGGACGAACAAGGGAACCAGCCCCGCCTGCCAGTCATGCGCATGAATGATCTCCGTCGGACGAGGCAGGTGCCTCGCCAGTTCCACCACGCACTTGGAGAAGAAGACAAATCGCTCCGCGTTGTCGGTGTAATCCCCGGTTTTGTTGCCATAGAGCGCCGGCCGCTGATAGAACTCCGGCTGATCCACGAAATAGATTGTCAACCGTTTCGCCGCCGAAAGCCGCCAAAGTTTCGCGGTGACGACAAGTTCACCCAGAGGCAGAGCGAAACTGATGTCCGTGGCTTTTATCTCGGGAAACCGGTCCCTCATGTTTCCGTAGAGCGGGGTGATCACAGTCACCTCATGGCCATCGACTGCCAGATACTTCGCCAGCGCCCCGGCCATATCCGCGAGGCCGCCCGTCTTGGAGAATGGGTGCAGCTCGCTGGCGGCCTGTAGAACTCTCATAATCTGGATGGGGTTGTCAGGCGGTGATCCTGTCTGTTTTCAGATACGGACGCAATGGTTCAGGAACGATCACGCTACCGTCGGCTTGCTGATGGGTTTCGATCAATGCGACGAACAGCCTGGCGAGTGCTGTGCCGCTGCCGTTGAGAATGTGAGGGAGACGGTTTTCGCCCGCCTCCGTTTTGAAACGCAGACTCATGCGACGCGCCTGGAAATCCTCGCAGTTCGAACAACTGGAGACTTCCAGAAACTGATTCTGACCGGGCGCCCACACTTCGATGTCGTAGGTTTTCGCGCTCGCGAATCCCATGTCGCCCGTACAAAGCATGATCACGCGGTAATGGAGCCCCAACCGCTGGAGGACCGTCTCCGCGTTTGCAACCAGCTTCTCCAGCTCGTCGTAACCATTTTCCGGTTTGACGATCTTGACCAGTTCCACCTTGTCGAATTGATGCACCCGGATCATCCCGCGAGTGCCGACGCCGGCTGCCCCCGCTTCGGCCCGGAAACACGGGCTGTAAGCGCAATAGCGGACAGGCAACTGCGTTTCCTTCAAAATTTCATCACGATGAATGTTCGCGACCGGCGCTTCCGCCGTGGGCAGAAGATAGAGTTTCCCCATCGTTCCTTGATCGAGCCCTTCCTGCACCGCGTACGCTTGATCCACAAATTTTGGGAACTGCCCGACGCCTACCATGCAATCCCGGCCAATGACATAAGGCGTGGAAACCTCCGTGTAACCGTGCTCCGCAGTGTGGAGGTCCAGCAGGAACTGAATCAAAGCGCGTTCGAGGCGTGCGCCCCAGTTTGTGTAAAGCAGGAAGCCGCTGCCGGAGAGCTTTGCGCCCCGGGCAAAATCCACCAGCTTGAGACTCTCGCATAACTCGACGTGGCTTTGGGGTTTGAAACCAAAGTGCGGCAAACTGCCCCAGGTGCGCATGACCGGATTCTCCTCGGCGGTTTTTCCCACAGCAACGGTGGCGTGGGGGAGATTGGGAAGGCGAAGCAAAATCTCATCGCGCGCCAGTTCAGATTCGGCGACCTGTCGGTCGAGGCCGGTAATCCGATCGCCGATCTCGCGAGTCTCAGTTTTGCGCGCCTCCGCCTCGGAGGCTTTCTTCTGCGCCATCAAAGCGCCGATTTCCTTGGAGACGCGATTGCGTTGCGCCTTGAGGTTTTCCACCTCCGCAAGGAGCTTGCGACGCTTTTCGTCCAGCTCCAGGACTTCGTCGATCTTCTTCTCGTCACCGGCACCTCGCGTGGCCAGACGTTCCCTCACAAGAGTGCCATTTTCCCGGATGAATTTGATGTCGAGCATCGGCGCATTATAGGAACGCACTCTCGACCGGCAAGGGTGAAGCCGCACGGATCAGCAGTTCTCATTTGTGGGGCATGACTGCGTGCGAAGTCTGGAACTGTCTTGCCTGAATCCGACGCACAACTACAGTCACTCACTATGAACCGCCTCTTTTCCTTCCTGATATGTGCTCTCATCTCGCTCTCGTGCCAGGCTGCGGAACAACCACCCACCCTGCCGCTGGGTTCACCGGCGCCGGATTTCAATCTGCCCGGCGTCGATGGCCGGAGCTGGACTCTCAAAGACTTCGCCACCGCGAAGGCGCTGGTGGTGATTTTCACCTGCAACCATTGCCCCACCGCCCAATACTACGAGGAACGAATTAAACAACTCGTCACTGATTACCGCGGCAAGGGCGTCGCCTTCGTGGCCATCTCTCCCAACGATCCCAAGGCTGTCCGCCTGAATGAACTTGGCTACACCGATCTCGGCGATTCGCTTGAGGAGATGAAGATTCGCGCGAAACACCGCGAATATAATTTCCCTTATCTCTATGATGGCGATACCGAGGCTGTTTCACGCGCTTATGGTCCAGTGGCCACACCGCACGCCTTTGTCTTCGATTCCGGGCGCAAGCTTCGTTTCGTTGGGCGCATCGACGATTCCGAGCGCGAGCAATTCGTGAAGGTCCGCGACACGCGCAACGCTCTCGATGCGTTGTTGAGCGGCAGGGAGCCTGCGGTCACCCAGACCAAAGTCATCGGATGCTCCGTCAAGTGGGCGGCGAAGGTGGACGCTGGCAAGGCGGAGTTCGCCAAGTTCGCCGCCGAGCCTGTGAACATCGAGAAGGTGGATGCCGAGGGACTCAAGGCGCTCCGCAAAAACGATTCAAGCAAACTGCGTCTGGTGGGCTTCTGGGCAACGTGGTGCGCGCCGTGCGTGGCGGAGTTTCACGAGTTTGTCACCATGAACCGGATGTATCGCCAGCGTGAATTCGAGATGGTGATGGTCTCGCTCAACCGTCCCGACGAGGAGAAGAGCGTGCTCGAATTCCTGAAGAAGCAGCAGGCATCGAACAAAAACCTCATCTTCGCATCTGCCGACCGCGACAAACTCATCGATGCTTTTGATCCCAAGTGGCAGGGGGCTGTGCCGTTGACGGTGCTGATCCGGCCTGATGGCAAAATCGCCTATCAGGAACTGGACAGCATCGATCCGCTCGCGCTGAAACGCGCCATCGTGAAGGAATTGAACGCGATCAAGCCGTGGTGATTGCCGGCTTCTCCGGTGACACCAAAATCGAAGCTGCCATCTGCGGCCGCTGATGGGCATGCCGGATCAGCGGATTTGGGCGAATCTTCCCGTCATTTCGGCAGCCCCAGTTTCTTGAGCAGTTCAACGAAGCGCGGATGGGTGTGCAACTCCTGAAATCGAGGGTCCAGGCCAACATCGACCAGCCAACTGCTGTCACGTTGCTCGTGTGCTCGCTCCAACCATGTCAATGCCTGCTCGTTCTGTTTCAAGCCCGAATAGATGACGGCGATTTCGTAGGACGGAATGTAGCGTTGCTCCGAAGCCTCTTTCAATTCCTCCAACAGTTTCTCCGCCTCGGCTCGGCGTCCGGAAGCGGCAAAAGCATGAGCCAGCGCCGCCAGGTGGACCGGGTTGCGCCCTGAAAGGCGCACACCCTGTTCAAACTCCGCGATGGCTGCTTCAAACCGCCCTTTCTGTTCGTAGGCTTGGCCGAGAAACAATCTCGCCACGGCGAAGCTCGGAGCCAGGTCGAGCGTCGCCTGTAGTTGCGTGATCGCCCGGTCGAGATCCCGCACATACAGGTAATGCCAGCCCAAGTGCAGATTGATGATCAGGCTGAGCGGTTCGAGCTCCAACGCCCGCAGGCTCGCGGCGAGGGAATCCTCGACGCGACCCATCGGGAGCAGGAAGTGCGAGTACCATTGATATGCCGTCGCGTAGTTGGGATTAAGTTCGATGGCGCGTTTGTGTTCCCGTTCAGCGGCAGCCCAGTCCCCATCATACCGGAAATAACTGTCGGCCAGCACCGAGTGGGCTTCAGCCAGGGTGCTGTCGCGTTTCAAGGCATCCAGCGCGGCGGCGATCGCTTTCGGGTAGGCATCGCGCGGGGGCGTGACGCAATAGAGTTCATGGCCCAGAAGAACGTACGTGGAGGCGATCCCCGCGTAGGCCAGCGCGTAGCCGGGGTCCGTTTCGAGCGCTTGATTCAAGTACTCGAGCCCGCGTTTGAACCCTTCTGTGTTCCTTTTGTTCCAGTGGTAGCGGCCTTTGAGATAGGCTTCGACCACGTCTGCTTTCGCCGTATGAGCGCTGGCCAGCCGTGTGGTGTCCCCAGGCGTGACCCGCACTTTGATCTCGGCAGCGATGTCACGAGCCACTTCGCTCTGCACTTTGAAGAAGTCGCTCAGGTCGCGCTCATAAGTCGTGGCCCAGAGATGACGGTCGGAGGCCGCCTCGACGAGTTGCACCGTGACCAAAATACGCGTGCCTCTTCGCTGAATGGAGCCTTCGATCACAGCATCCACTTTCAAGTCCCTGGCTATCTCTTGAATGGATTTCGGGCCTCCCTTGTAACGCATCACTGAGCTGCGTCCGGGCACGCGCAGCGCGCTGATGTTGCCCAGAGCGGCGCACAGCGCTTCGGTCATGCCGTCGCTGAGATAGGCGTTGTTCGTGTCCCCCGAAAAGTCATCAAACGGTTTGACGGCGAGCGAGGTGATTCGGCTTGTGCGTGAACCGAACTTCAGAAAAAGAGAAACAGTCAATGCCACCACCAGCAACACGACGAGGCTCAACGCCGCGGCCCGACGCGTCCGCGGCCCCGAATCCGGAATAGGCTTCCTGGTAGATGAAAACTGATCGCCACGAGCCGGCGTGCTTTCATTGCTCGATGGCTCCAAAGCGAAACACAAATCGCTGGCCGATTGGAACCGCCGTTCGAGATTCTTCTCCAGGCAACGCTGGACGATGCGATTCAACGCGACGGGAACGTTCGGATTCGATTGGATCAACTCCGCCGGCTCTTCATTGAGGATGGCGTTCATGGTTTCGACGCTGGTATTGCGCCGAAACGCCCGCTTCCCGCTCAACATCTCGTACAGAATCGCGCCGAACGCAAAGAGGTCCGCGCGATGGTCCACTTCCTGGCCTCTGATCTGTTCGGGCGACATGTAGCTCGGCGTGCCCAGCACCGCTCCAGGTTGCGTCGCCTGCTGGGGTTGCACCTCTGTCGCGGCATCAAGGTTCACCTCGCTCGCCCGCCGCACCGTTTTCGCCAATCCAAAATCCAGAACCTTCACCCGGCCATCTTTGGTCACGAAAATATTTTCTGGTTTGAGGTCACGGTGGACGATTCCCTTTGCGTGCGCGGCGGCGAGGCCGTGGGCGACTTGTAGCGCGTAATCCACCGCCTTGCGTTGGGACAATGCTCCGTGGTCAACCTCTTCGCGCAACGTCCGCCCTTCGAGCAGTTCGGATACGAGATAGGGCGTTCCTTCATGCAGGCCCGTGTCGTAGATCGCAAGGACATTGGGATGATTGAGCGCGGCAAGAGTTCGGGCCTCTTGCTCGAAGCGGCGCAGACGATTCTCATCCGAGGCGAATTCCGGAGGCAGAACCTTGATGGCCACATCGCGCCCCAGCCGCGAATCGTGCGCGCGCCAGACCTCACCCATTCCACCCGCGCCCAATTGCGAGAGGATTTCGTAACAGCCGACTCGATGACCCGCGTTCACGTTTCGGGAGCATGTCCGCAACAAACCGGCAGTTCAATACCGCTTATGGGCCCCTGTTTCGGGGGTGATTAAAAGTGGGTGAGGCCGTGAAGCTACCGGTGAGCCTTTTGGATTGCGGTGGCAGAGCGCAGCGGCGACACCGCTTTCGAGCGCACAGGGCCGCCGCCCATCGCTCCCCTGCTTGTGCGTGCAAAAGCGGCGTGGCGCTTTGCTTCCCGCCGCAGTCCAAAAAACCGCCCGGTGGGCTTAATCATGCCATTGGCCTTCACTCGCTTTTAATCACACCCTGTTTCGGGCGGGTTCCAAATGATTGACAATTCTCCATCAACCTTGCGGCATCCCGCTGACTCTATGCATGAATCCTACGCGGCATTTTTGCTTTGCGGCTGCGGAATATGGAAAGCACTGTGCGGAGGCAATAACTGTTTCATGAAACCACCAGCCAAACCTAAAGCAGCATCGAACTCACCCGCCGTATCCACACGCTGGTTATGGACTGTCCGTTGTGCCAGCGGCGTGGCGATGGTCATTTCGATTTACCTGGGGTGGGTCTCATTGACTGGAGATCAAGCGATGGGCTGCGGGATTGAGTCCGGCTGTGGCGCGGTTTTGAGCAGCCGGTGGGCCTATTTTCTGGGTGTTCCAGTGAGCCTGGGAGCGGTGCTGATTCACGGATTGGTGCTCGCATGCACAATCACCTTGTCGAGCAGGCTTCAGATGTCTCATTGGTCGCGCGCGTGGTCATGCCTTGCTTTTGCGGCGGTGGTATTGCTTTCAGTCGGTGTATGGTTCGTGGCGCTTCAAGTGTTGGCGGTGGGCTCTCTGTGCGCCTATTGCCTGACAGCTCATGCCCTCGGAGGGGTCGTTGGTGTTCTGGTGCTGGGAAAAATTGTTTCGGGCAGAGTGGTTCTGGATCTGTCCAATCCGATGGAGCGCGTTCTCCCAGGTCGATTTCTCCCGGCTGGAATCGTTGGGTTCTCCGCCGTGTTGTTGGTCGCCGCCGGGCAACTCGTTTTCCGACCGAAGTCCTATGACGTCCAGGCTGTGCGACCAAAATCAGTCGGATCATCGACTGCCACCACGGTGGCGATCACAAGTTCTCCAGCGGCACCCTCCGTTCCCGCAATGATGAGACCGATGACGCTGGCAGATGGTATGATCACGTTTGATCTGGCTGCGGTGCCGGTCATCGGTTCGCTCCAGGCGTCGAATGTCGTGGTTCATCTGTTTGATTACAGTTGCAAGCATTGCCGCGCGCTTCATCCGCTGCTGACAAAAGTGGTTCACGGCTTGAGCAATCAGGTGGCAGTGGCATTGCTGTCCGCGCCTTTGGACATGGCGTGCAATCCGCTGGTGAAAGCGCCGATACCGGATCACACGAATGCATGCTTTTACGCGCAATGCGGTCTGGCTGTCTGGAAAACGGATCCCGCGAAGCTGGCGGAGTTCGATGATTGGATTTTTGCCCCCGAACACCCGCCATTGCCGGATTTGGCGCGGGCTGAAGCGATTCGTCTGGTGGGGGCGGACAAGTTCGAAGCGGCGATGAAGGATCCGGGGATGGAGCGGCAGATGAGTTTGGGCGTTCGTTTGTTGGAGGCGAATCACCGGCAGTACCGGAAATCCCGCCTTCCACAATTGATCATGGGCACGAACATCATCGCGGGGCCGGTGACTTCAGAACAGGAACTGCGCGCCTTGTTTTCCCTCTATATGAACCTGCAGTGACGATCTGCTTTCACGGCTTTGGTGGAGCCATGGTCTTGAGGGATTCGATGTACTGCTGCGCCGTGCGATGGTTGGGTTCGATGCGGAGTGTTTCTTCAAACTCCCTCGCCGCATCGGCCAGGCGGCCTTGTTTGGCGTAAGTCACCCCAAGGTTGAAGCGAGTGGATGAGTGGTTCGGGCGCAAACGGGTCACTTCCTCAAATTCAGCCTGAGCTTCCGAATACTTGTTCTCCGATGCGAGCTGCACGCCGAGGAAATAACGTGCCTCCCAGTATCTTGGTTGAAGCCGGATGGCTTCTCGAAGGGATGAGCCGGCTTCCGCGAATGACTTCTTTGCGATTTGGGCATTCGCGATCTGAAAGTGGATGCGCGCATCGTCCGGTCGCTGAGTGCGCGCGAGGGCGAGTTCGGCCAGCGCCTGATCCGGTTTGCTTTCCTTGAGCGAAAGCTGGCCGAGTTCCAGCCGCGCCTCGGTCAAGTCGGGGCGAATTGAAAGCGCCGCATTCAGTTCCTTCCTGGCCTCGTCATTCTTGCCGACACGCGCGAGGAGGCGTCCGGCCTGAAATCGGGAGGCATGATGATGCGGCATGAGCGCTGTAATCCGCTGCCACTGGATGATCGCGCCGGCCGGCTCCGAGATGGCCTCCAGGAATTCGGCATAACTCTCAGCGAGTCGCTGATCTTGCGGGCGCGCTTTGATGGCATCTTCGTAGATCGGACGTGACTCGATCGCACGGTCCTGAGTCATGCCATTTCGGGCTGTTACGATCTTGTCGATCAAGGACCGGGAACGGCGGGCGTGGTTCACTTGATTTGTGAAGGGCGCGTCAGACAGTCGTTGCCGCATGGTCTCGATCATCGCGGATCGATTCCAATCCGTTATTCCCAGGTTGCGATCGCAGTCATGGGCCGAGGCCCAATTGCCGCTCGCTCCATTCGTGATCGAGGATGGCAGCAGTGGCTCGATCTTGCGCGCCAGCAGTTGCGCGATGCTGTAGCTGCCTTCGAGAGTGAAGTGGACGTGGTCGAGGAAGAAATCATCGCCGGGAATGCCACCGTCGCTTAGCGCGCGAAGTTCAGTTTCAGCGTCCAGCAACTGGACTCCGACAGACGCGAATTTCTGTCCGACCTCGCGAGTGATCTGATTCAATCTTGAATCCGTGCGGAAGGGCAGAGCATCCAGGTCTCGGGCACGCTCGAAACTCGCCAGCGCCTCGGTGATGTTGGTGAGTTTCCACGCCGACCAACCGGCATGATAGTGCAGTTCCGCGTGCGAGGAATCCTTGCGGAGGGCTTCACTGAAGGATTTGCGAAGATCTTCGAAATCATTCGTCGATGCGGATTGCCGGGCGTTTGAGAGGGCGGATTCAACCAACGTCCGATCATCGGCACCCAGGTTTGGCAGGGAAAGCGATGCGAACGGCGCGCAGTCGCGAAGGTTCGAGGCCACGGTGCAGAGAACAGGTTTGGCGCCAGCGCGCAGCCCCGCGGCGACAATGTCTTCAAGATTGCGGCGGAAGTTGTCATAGACAATCTGCTTGCGCGAGTCGTTGGGCGGCAGTTGTTGCTTGAGGAACATCTTCATCCCTTCCCACGATTGCGCAGCGTCCGAAGACTTGCCGAGTCGGGCACCGATATTTTGCATGAGCTGCCCGATGCGTGTTGTGCGCAAGGCAAGCGTGGCGCGGATCAAGCCGTTATGAGGCGCTCGTGGCCCAAGAATTGTGTTCGCTCCGAACGGTCCCTCCATCTCATTGTTCCCCATGTAAACGATCCACAGATCACCGTCGTAGCGGGCGCATTCCCGGGCAATGGGCAGGATCGCGTGCGAGTTGATTGCAGTCATTGCCACGCAGACCACTTCGAATTCCGTCTTCGGAAAACGCGCGCGCAGCAGCGTTTCAAGATAACGCCCCATTCCATAGGAGGGTCGCGGATCCCCCAGGGCCGCTGATTCACCGAAGACGAAGATGCGATAAACACCCGGCGCTTTGGCGGGTCGGAGAACCGTCGGGCTTGGACTGCGGGCTACCCCCGGAGGAAAGAAGCGCCAGCCGAACTTTGAGTTCTCAACGAGAACTTTGTCAGACCCAACTTTGGTTTCGAGAAAGAACGAGGTGGGATAGCCGTAACCCGCGACACGCAGGCCGAGTTCGACGGCGCAAAGGATGGCCACCGGAACCAGAACGGCCGCCGCGAGTCGGAATGCCCACCTCGGGCGTGGAAGTTTGCTTCCAGTTGAATCAGGAGTGGACACAGGATCGGACGGCTGTTTCTTGGAATCTTTCAATGAGCGGAATGTGACAAATGCAGCTCTGGACGGAAGGAAAAACATTCATGTCGAGCGCATGAGAGCTGGCAGCAAGTGTTGGGACATGGGCGTGTAGTCAAAATCTGCGGTGAAATGAAAGAAGTATAAGACTCACACCCCCGGACTTGGGTGGAATTGGATTGAGCCCACTA
>SIBF01000043.1 GCA_009695275.1 Pedosphaera sp.
TTCGGCGCAAAACCACGCGTCCACTCCGGAAAAGTCCGGCAAACGCGCGATCCCGGTCGCTTTGATCCCTCACCAGCACTCAAACCATCGTTCGCGAGAAATTTTCCTCCAAAATTTCCGACCAACAAGTCCACTATGAATTTTGCAGGCTAGGCCGATTTGTTTGGCGACCTCCAACGCCGCCGGGTCGGCCATCTTGCCGATCGACCAGTCGCACGCGCCGATTTTGAAACGCGGCCTGGCCTCGGCGGCGAAGAGCGGAGCGAACTTTGCCAGCGCAACGGCGGCCGCAGTGCTGGCAATGAACTGGCGGCGATTGGTGGTCATGGCGTGAGGAGTTTCATGGTTTGGCGGCAGTGGGTTCGTTGAGGAGAAATTCGACCAAGTCCACCAGCTCCTGCGGCGTCAGGCCGAGCGTGATGTTATCCGGCATGAGCGAGAACTTCTGCTGCTGGCGCGAGGCGATTTGCTTCGCCGGGATGGGGCGCATGTTGCCCGTCGGTTCCTTCAAAGTCACCGTGTCACCGTCGGATACGATGAACCCGGAATAAGTTTCGCCGTCCTTCGTCTCGATGAGCCACGGCTCGTAGCCAGCGGCGATGACGGCGCTCGGATTCAAGATCGAATCGAAGATGCCTTCGCGCCCGAGCTTCGTGCGCACGGTGGTGAGATCGGGTCCGATGTCGCCGCCCTTTCCAGCGAAGGCGTGGCACTTCGCGCAAGCTGCGGATTCGCTGTTGAAGACCTTCGTCCCCTGCGCCGCATCGCCGTGGCGCTTCATCAACTCGGCCATCGGCGGAAACGCTTCGCCGCTGCGCGAGGGGTGCTTGAAATACTGGCTGGCCATCGCGCGCACAGCCGGAGACGGATTGCGGATGATGACCTCGGTGATGCTCTCAGCGAACGGCGACGGGATCAGTCCGCTGCCGGCGAGTTGGAGCAAGGCGAGGCCGCCCGCTTCGGTTGTGGCGAGCGTGGTCGCGGCGTTCTCGCGGTCACTGCGCGGGGCATTCGCGTCGAGCAATGTCTTGCGCAGCGCGTGGATCTTCGCCTGAATCGCGCGCTCGGCAGCGGCGGCTTTGCTGTCGGGCAGGCGTGAGGCCACGCCGAACTGTTTCCAATCGTTGCCCGCGCGAAATCCTGCCCACCAAAGGGCGGAGGCTCGCACATCTTCCGGACCATTCGCCGCCAGTGCCAGCATCGCTTCCGCCGCGCTGCGGTCCGGGATGAACGCCAGTGTGTCCACGGCTTGCCGGCGAGCGGTTGGAGTTAACGAACTCGCGCCGGCGCGCTGCGCCACCCCCGAAACGCACGCCACGGGGTGCAATCTCCAAACAAGATTCGCCCAGCCGTCGGACCACTTGAGCGAGTCGGCATCGCCGAGCTTTGCGAGTAGCAGCGGGTAAAGCGCCTCCTCCTTGCCGTCACAGCCGAGTCCGAGCGCTTCGAGTTGGAAACGATCCTTGCCGTCGTAGTGACCGGCGAGAGCGAGCAGCAGTGCCTGACTTTCCGCGAACGGAACGTCCCGCAGTGCCACCGCGAACTCGCGAAGGAGCGGGGCCGGAGCGCTCGCCCCCAATTCTTGCGCCAGTTCCAAAGCCCGCTTCGGCTTTGCCTGTCGCAAGGCCCGGAACGCCGCTATGGCCACCAGTTCGTCGCGCTCACCTCGAACGGCCTCTGCGACACTTTCCCCGTCGCTGGCTGCTACGAGCCAGAGAGCGCGGGCGCGGAGATGCGCGTCATCGCCCTTGAGCACACGCTTCAGCGCCGGCAACGCTGCCGCGCCGGTCGCACGCAACGCTTGACCCGCGGCGAAGCGGACGTTGATGGCGGGGGTACTCAACGCGGCAACCTGTCCAGCCGTCGTGCTGAGATCGATCTTTGGTGCGCGTGGCTTGCTGCCCTTGGGTGCGATCCGGAGGATGCGTCCGTAGCCATTCGAGCTGCGCATCGCATGGCCGCCGACCACCGGGTCATACCAGTCCGCGACATACACGGTGCCATCGGTGCCGACCGCCACGTCGCTCGGGCGGAACCATGTGCTCTTGTCCTCCAGCGAAACCTTGTTCCACGTGTAGCCCTCCGTGGAGTCGCGTCGCGACGAGAGGAAGACGTTACGTTCGAGTCGGAAGCCCGCGCCGTCAGGAACGGGACGATGCGCGAACACGGTGTTGCGGCCCGCATCGCAGTTCAGCACCGTGCCACGAAACCTCGATGGCAGCAGACTGCCTTCATAGACCGCCACGCCCGTCGGGCCGCCGGCGCCATAAATGTCGCCCGCCGGAATCACACCGGGATCGTCCTGATGCCATTGAGCGATTTGGATTGTCTGCCCGGGGCGTTGGTCCGCGCGCCAGGTGCGCGTGCCGTCGGCGGAGAAGAAACCCATGTTGCCGCCCTCCATCAACCAGCTCGTGCGGCAGGCGCGGACTTCGTCATCGTTGTCGTTCTGCCACAGGTCGCCGAACGAATCGATTGCGACCTCGTAGCTGTTGCGGAAATTGTGCGCGAGCGCCGTGAGGTTTCGACCGTCTGAATCCACGCGCAATGCCAGCCCGCCGGTCCACACATGGCCGTCGTCGCTCCTCATGTTGGGCGTGTTCGTCGTATTGTAGGGCGAGCCGCCTGTGTAAATGCTGCCGGTGCGAATGGTCAGTCCATCGCGGTCGGTCACGATGTGTGGCCCGGCGTTGCCCGCGTTGAAGTAGAGCCGACCGTCCGGGCCTGCCACGACCGCGTGCAGACCGTGATCATGGTCATGTCCGCCGAAGCCGGTGAGAAAAATCTCCTTCTTCGCCAGTCGATCGCCAGTTGCATCGATGGTGTAGGCGACAAGATGTGGCGAGCAGGAGACGAAGACGCGGTTTCCGATGACCGCGATTCCCAGCGGCGCGACGAGATCCTTGTCCTGCGCGAAAACCTTCGACGAATCCGCCGCACCATCGCCGTCGGTGTCTTCGAGGATCATGATGCGGTCGCCTTCGGGATGACGAAACGGGGCGGCGTCAGGCTGGTTCACATCCTTGCCGCGAAAAGTCCGGTAATTCACGCCCTCCGCGACCCAGATGCGCCCGCGCTGGTCAACATCGATATTCGTCGGCTTGTAGAACAGCGGCGACTCCGCCCAAAGCGTGACTTCGAGCCCATCCGCCACAACGAATTCGCCAGACAACTCGCGGGGCGCCGCAGCGGCAGTCAACGCTTCAAAAAGCATGGCGGGCACGGTGGCACTGAAGGCGGCGAACTTCATAACTCTATTCTGCCCGCCACCATGAGCAGAAAGGCGTCCGCCATCGTTGACTCGGGTCAACTCACTCAGGAACTGTAAGCTTCCATTCCCACACACGAGCAAACCAGATTCCGATCGCCGAACACGTTGTCGATGCGTCCGACGGCGGGCCAGAACTTGTGCTCGCGTGTCCAAGCCGCGGGGAAGGCAGCTTGTTCTCGTGGATAGGGCCGGTCCCATTTGTCGCTCACGACTGCTTGCGCGGTGTGGGGCGCGTTCTTGAGCACGTTGTTCAACCGGTCGGCGCAGCCGCTTTCCACAGCTTTCATCTCGGCATGGATTGCGATCATGGCGTCACAGAATCGGTCGAGTTCGTCCTTCGATTCACTTTCCGTCGGCTCCACCATCAGCGTGCCGGACACGGGCCAGCTCAAGGTTGGTGCGTGAAAACCGTAATCCATCAGCCTCTTTGCCACATCCTCGGCCGTCGTGTTCTTGAACTCGCGCAAGTCCAGGATGCATTCGTGGGCAACCATCCCTTTCGTACCTTTGTAGAGCACGGGGAAATGGGATTCGAGCCGGCGCGCGATGTAGTTCGCGTTCAGAATGGCAACCGCCGTCGCCTGGGTGAGCCCGGCTCCGCCCATCAACGCGATGTACATCCATGAGATGGGAAGGATGCTGGCGCTTCCCCATGGCGCTGAAGAAACCGCCCCCGAATTCGCGCGGCCCCGCATTTTGACCACGGGATGGCCCGGAAGGAACGGGATCAAATGTTGCGCAACGCAGATCGGCCCCATGCCTGGACCGCCGCCGCCGTGCGGGATGCAAAATGTTTTGTGCAGATTCAAATGGCAGACATCAGCGCCAAGTTCCGCCGGGCGGCAAAGGCCCACCTGGGCGTTCATGTTCGCGCCGTCCATGTACACCTGCCCGCCATGCTCATGCACCAGCCGGCAGATTTCCATGACCTGCTCCTCGAAAACGCCATGCGTCGATGGGTAGGTGATCATCAGCGCCGCGAGGTTCTGCTGATGAGCGGCGAGCTTGGCCCGGAGATCGCCCAAATCGACATTGCCCAGCGAGTCACAGGCAATAGGGACCACTTCCATGCCGGCCATCACCGCGCTGGCCGGGTTTGTTCCGTGCGCTGATTGCGGGATAAGGCAGATCCTTCGGTTCGGAGCGCCTTGACCCTGGTGAAAGTTGTGGATCGCAAGGAGGCCTGCGTATTCACCTTGCGAACCCGCGTTCGGTTGCAGGGAAACTCCGGGAAAGCCCGTGATCTCCCCAAGCCAGACTTCGAGGTCGCGAAATAAAAGATCATAGCCGTCGGTCTGGTCTGCTGGCGCGAAGGGATGCAGCTTGCTGAACTCCGGCCAGGACACAGGGAACATCTGCGAAGTGGCATTGAGCTTCATCGTGCAGGAGCCGAGCGGAATCATCGAATGCGCCAGTGAAAGATCGCGCGACTCCAGCCGTCGCAGATAGCGAAGCATCTCCGTCTCGGAGTGGAACCGGTTGAAGACAGGATGCTGGAGGTACGGACTCGTCCGTTGGAACGGCGCGGAGTAATCAATATCTTTCGGGGCCAGATCCGCCGCCGTAAACTCGACCACCACGTTGGTATTGAAAACCTGGAGCAACCTGTTGACGTCGGCAGCCGTCGTCGTCTCATCGAAGGCGACAATGATCACGTCCTCACCCTCGACGCGCAAATTGATTCCGTGGTCGGCGGCAATCTGCGAGATCGTATCGACTGAGCGGTTTCCGACGTTCACGCACAGAGTGTCAAACACAGGTTCCGCGTTGAACTTGTAGCCCAGACGGCGGAGGCCGTCCGCCAGAGCCAGCGTGAGCCGCCGGATATGTTGGGCGATTCGTTTCAGACCTTCGGGACCGTGATACACGGCGTACATCGCCGCCATGTTCGCCAGCAAAGCCTGGGCGGTGCAGATGTTGCTCGTGGCCTTGTCGCGCCGGATGTGTTGTTCGCGCGTTTGCAGGGCGAGCCGGAAGGCAGGGTGCCCGGCGGAGTCCCGGGAAACGCCCACCAGTCGGCCAGGCATCTGTCGCTTGAACACATCCCGCGTCGCAAAAAAAGCCGCATGTGGTCCGCCGAAGCCCAACGGCACGCCAAACCGCTGCGCGCTTCCGATCACCACATCCGCTCCGAATTCTCCAGGCGGCACAAGCAGCGTCAGACTCAACAGGTCCGCTGCCACGGCGACCAACGCGCCTCCAGAATGCGCCGCCTCGATGAACGAACGGTAGTCATGCACCGAACCATCCGTTGCCGGATACTGCACGAGCGCTCCAAACACCGCCGGGTAGAAAGCGAACTTCTGGTGGCTCCCGGTGATGACTTCAATTCCCAACGGCACGGCGCGCGTCCTCACCACATCGATGGTTTGCGGGTGGCACGTGTCTGAAATGAAGAAGACATTCCGCTCCGTTGCCCCCTTGGCGGCGTGGCACAGGGTCATCGCCTCCGCCGCCGCCGTGCCCTCATCCAGCAACGATGCGTTGGCGATCTGCATCCCTGTCAAATCCGTCACCATCGATTGAAAGTTGAGCAGCGATTCGAGCCGCCCCTGGGAAATTTCCGCCTGATACGGCGTGTAATGAGTGTACCAGCCGGGGTTCTCCAGGACGTTGCGCTGAATCACCGGCGGCGTGATGCAATCGTGATAGCCCAGCCCAATGAAGGAACGGAACACCTTGTTCCTGGAAGCGATCGTTCGCAGATCCTTCAACAACTCATGTTCGCCACGAGCAGCAGGCAGATCGAGCGGACGGTTTGTCCGAATCGCTTCAGGCACTGCGACCGCGACCAAATCCTCGATGCCGCGCAAACCCAGCACATCGAGCATCTCCTGGATCTCCCGTGTGTTCGGACCAATGTGGCGGCTCACGAACTGATCGGGATGAGCCAGAAGATCCGCGCGCTGCGAAGTCTGCGATTCAAACATGGCGGGCAAGCTAATTAGCATCGATTGCAATGCAAGCGGCTTTTGGGGCAGGAAGAAGCGGCGCGGGGAAACACGCGTGCTCCTGCGTTTTCATTGGAACTGCGTGAACAAATTCCGGATGTGGATGCAACGGTCAATTTGAACTCGACACGCCAACCATAGCAGCCAAGGTGCCGAAGTTTTTTTGGACACTGAAACAGCTTCTCGGCTACGAACACTTCTCAAAACGAAGGAAAGCTCGCCTACATCAGACTGAACATCCAAACGCCTTGCCCGCCTCGTGGCGCTGTCCCGGTTGACCAGGGGCGTTGCAGGAGGATTTTTCATTCGCAAGGCCCGGGATCATCTTCGGTCATGGATGCGATTGTCCCAGCTATGACGCGGCCAGTCTTTCCCGCGCCAGTCGTGAACTCAACGGCGTTTTGCTATTGGCTGCTCTGCCGGAGGTGGGTAAGTGTGAAGCCGGGCAAGAATCCGAGTGTAATTTCAAAGGCGTGTGCTATGGTCTGCGAAAATTTGAAACTAAAGGTCCTGGATTGAGAACATTTCTACTTCTTCTGTGCGTTCCGCTCACGCTTTCATTTGGTCGTCTGGTCGCGGATGCCGCCAAGCCACTCTCGAGCACCAACCCTACGCTTACCGGCGCTTTTCAATCTGAAAGCGGCCTGAGGCTCGCGTCCACCAATCTTCAGACTCTCGCGGAAGTGAGGCAAAAGGCCGGGGCGCCGCTCGAGTTTTACAGTACCGATCCTTACATTGTACGCCTTACCGCCGGGATGCTCACCCAGCAACATTACCTGGGATTGCCACTCAACGACGCCATCTCCAGCAAGTTTTTGGACCGATATATTGAAACGCTGGACAATATCCATCTGCATTTCCTCCAGTCGGACATTCAGGACTTTGAGCGTTATCGCACCACTCTGGACGATCTCACGGTGAAGCAGGGAGATCCCACTGCGGCGCGTTTCATTTTTCGGCGATTTCTTGAGCGACTGGATCAGCGGGTCGGTTATGTTCACGAGTTGCTTGAAACCGAGGCTTTCACATTCACCGGTGACGAGCGTTACAACTTAAACCGCAAGGAATCGCCGCGCCCGAAGAATCTTGAGGAAGCGCGACAGGCCTGGCGTCAGCATCTTCGCTACGAGATCCTCCAGGAGAAACTTGCCAAGGAAAAGCCCGAGGAGATTGCCAAGAAAATCACACGCCGCTATGCGCGGCTCATGCGCTCTTTCAAGGAACTTGATGGTGAGGATATCTTCGAGATCTACCTTTCCGCCCTGAC
This sequence comes from Pedosphaera sp., assembly GCA_009695275.1. Classification (GTDB taxonomy): domain Bacteria; phylum Verrucomicrobiota; class Verrucomicrobiia; order Limisphaerales; family F1-12-MAGs170; genus F1-120-MAGs170. The sequence continues at coordinate 7,490 of SIBF01000043.1, forward strand.
TCATGTATATGATCCGCACTCGGATTACATGGGGAAACGATCCCTTGATAATTTTAACGTTGGCATGTCGCTATCCCTGTTTGGCATCGGGGCTTTGCTCCAGTCGGAAGACGGCTATTGCAAGATCAAGTCATTGGTGGCCGGCGGCCCCGCGGAACGCAGCAACAAGCTCAAGGAAAACGATCGCATCATCGGAGTAGCCCAAGGCGCTGCCGAACCCGTCGATGTGATGGACATGAAACTCAGCAAGGTTGTGGACATGATCCGCGGAACCAAAGGCACCGAAGTCCGCCTGACAGTCATTCCGGCTGATGCGCCCGATCCTTCGATGCGAAAGGTCGTCACCATGATTCGCGACGAGATCAAACTCGAGGACCAGGAGGCCAAGGCGAAGATCATTGATCTTCCTTCACCGGACAACAAAACCGTACGACTTGGAGTAATCGATCTGCCCTCCTTTTACGCGGACTTCGAGGCGGACAAGCGCAAGGATGGACAGCGAAAAAGCACGACCACCGACGTCAAGAAGCTCATCACGAAGCTGAAGAAGGAAAACGTCGGCGGAATCATCCTCGATCTGCGCCGCAATGGCGGAGGCTCCCTCGAGGAAGCGATCAATCTGACAGGACTGTTTATCAAGGAAGGTCCAGTGGTTCAGGTTCGTGATCCCGGCCCCAAAGGCAAGGTTACCGTCGATGACGACACTGATCCTTCTATCGACTACGCGGGTCCGTTGATTGTGTTGACCAGCCGCTTCAGCGCGTCCGCATCCGAGATTCTAGCGGGGGCACTCCAGGATTATGGCCGCGCGCTGATCGTTGGAGATTCATCCACTCATGGCAAAGGCACCGTTCAATCGCTGATCAAGTTGGATCCCTATTTCCGCCTTGGACCCAAACTCACGAACAGTCCCGGTGCCTTGAAGCTCACCATCCGCAAGTTTTATAGGGCCAGCGGCTTGTCCACCCAGAAGGATGGCGTCATCCCGGACATCGTTCTTCCGTCCGTCAACAACTACGCGGAAGTCGGCGAGGCCTCGCTGGAAAATCCATTGGAAGGCGATTCCATCCCCAGCGCCAAGTTCGACAAATTGGATTTCATCCAACCGCTGCTGCCTCAACTCAAGACACGTTCAGAGAAGCGCGTGACTTCCGACAAGGATTACGATTACGTCCGCGAGGGCATCGAGCAGTACAAGAAGCAACTTGCCGACAAGACCGCATCGCTCAATGAACAGCAGCGCATCAAGGAGCGCGACGAGATCGACGTTCGCAAAAAGGCTCGCAATGCGGAACTGAAGTCGCGCAAGAATCCGGAAGACAAAATTTACGAAATCACCCTCAAAAACGCGGACCTGCCCGGTTTGCCAGCTCCTGTTGCCAAAACGAACCTGGTGTCCAAGGTTGATGAGATCAAGCCGGGCCATCCCAACTCAACGGGTGTGACGTCCTCCACAGATGAAAGTCAGAAGCCTGCCGTTTCAAAGACTGAAGATTCCTCAAAGAAATCCGCATCATCCGATGATGATGACAGCGCCGAAGACGCTGAGGATGCGAAAATCACGCTAGTAGATGTCGCCATGAAGGAAGCCAGGCGCATCCTCATGGACCTCGTCTCCCTATGGCCATCTGACAACGCATTGGCTCGTGCTGCGTCACCAGCCATAACAAAGGGGCTGCAATGAGCCAGGAGGGCCGGCTTTGCTCCGAAGTGATCAATCTATCGGCTGGTATGGTCTTGAATTTACAAACACAGCCTCTTTCTCACTCATCGGCTGTGGTCACGAGTTACATCAAGGAATATGGCGGCGGCTAACGCGGTAACGGCACACTGGCGGGGCGGTTTTGACGAGCCTGCGCTTCAAGCGTTCGCTCTGAATCTTCGCCGTCAACTCGCGCAGCCGGTTTCTTTGGGTCTGCTGTTCATGGCTCCGAGGTTTTTTGATAATGCCGGGCAGATCCTCGATATCTTCAGAGTTCACGGAGAGATTCCCCTGCTGATGGGGTGTTCAAGTTCGGGGTTGATCGCAGGCGCTCAGGAGATTGAGGAGGACAATGGCCTGGTCTTGGGCCTGTACTCGTTGCCTGGTGGCGCGCTGAACGCTCGCTATTTTTCGCAATCCGACGTCGATAGTGCAGGGTCTGAGGAGGACTGGTGTCTTCAAACGTCCGTCAATCCGACCGAGACAAACGGCTGGCTTGTCTTCGCCGACCCGTTCCATTTGGACATTTCGGGCTGGCTCAACTCGTGGAACCGATCTTATCCGGCCGTGCCGGTATTTGGGGGTCTGGCCAGCGGTCAGCCAGGTGAAGAGCGAACCCAACTCTACCTGAATGGCGACGTGTATGAGGAAGGTGTCATTGCGTTGTCATGCGGAGGGCTGGTCGCCCTGACCGGTATCACTTCTCAAGGATGCACTCCGATTGGAGAAGCCTGGACGATCACGCGGACGGAGCGAAACATCATCCACAGCATCGGTAACCGTCCGGCATACGAGGTGTTGAACGAGACGTTTGCGAGCCTGCAACCGGTTGATCAGGAAAAGACGCAAGGCAATCTATTCGTCGGGCTCGTGATCAACGAGTATCTGGATGAGTTCCGACGCGGTGATTTCCTGGTGCGAAACCTGATCGGGGCCGACCCTTCCTGCGGAGCGATCGCCATCGGCGAGATTCCACGCGTCGGGCAGACTCTTCAGTTTCAACGACGCGACGCGGAAGCGGCCAGCGAGGATCTGCTCGCGCTTCTGGCGCGCGTCGAGCGTGACCTTGATCCGGAGCGAATTCTTGGTGGTTGCTTGTTTTGCTGCAACGGCAGGGGGTATCGCATGTTCGGGCACCCGAGCCACGACGCGAAAATGATTCAAGAAAACCTCGGTCCCATCGGTCTCACGGGCTTCTTTTGCAACGGAGAGATCGGTCCTGTTGGTGGCAAGAACTTCATCCACGGCTACACGGCATCCCTGGCGTTGTTCGTCCGGAAACAGGCGTGAGTTCCCGCTCTTCGATTCGATTACTTGAGATCCAACCCTCCTAACGTCAGCTCATGTCAATGTCGCCCGACACAAATCTCGCTGCTTCGAATCATTCCCTGATTCAGCCCCTGGTTTCGATCACCGAGTCCCTCGATTTCGACGCAATGTTCAAGACAAGGCAGCCCATGGAACTTGAGCTGGGGAGTGGTGACGGCTCATTTTTGGTGAAGTACGCTTCGCTGAATCCAGGCCGGAATTTTGTGGGAGTCGAACGGTTGTTGGGCCGACTGCGCAAACTCGATCGCAAAGCAAGGAGGGCGGGCCTGATGAACTTGCGATTGTTTCGAATCGAAGCCTCGTATCTGCTCGAGTATCTCGCGCCTCCGGGCCTCTTTGACGCCATTCATGTCTATTTCCCCGATCCCTGGCCGAAGCGCAAACACCGCAAAAACCGGCTGATCAATGAACGCTTTGTCGAGCTCGCCCATCGGGCGCTCAAACCCGGCGGGAGAATCTTCTTGAGGACTGATGACCAGGATTACTTCGCTCAGATGAACACTGTCTTTGGCGCGAGCCAGTCATTTAGTTCTCTCGAAACTCCTGCGGAGCTCGCCGGTGTAGTGACTGACTTCGAGCACAGTTTCAATGCGGAGGGCATTCCAACACTGAGGGCTGCCTTTCGTCGAAGCTAAACCTGCCGCCGCGTCCACGAACAACCGCAGTTAAACGTCAATGACCGGCCCACCGCCGGCCGAAGGTGGAGGTGATCCTCCTTTTCGCCCCGAAGTTCGGCGGACTTTCACCCGGTCGATGCCCAGCATGATATTCACAGCCAGCGAAACGAGGCTGATAACCACCCCGCCCCAAAACGCGGCGCCAAACGTCGCCACCCTGAATGACTGTAGAATGTTTCCAACGAGGAATAATAGAAACGCGTTGATCACGAAGGTGAACAAACCCAGTGAGAACACCAGAAGCGGGAGGGAAAGAATCAACAGCAGCGGTCTGAGAAACGCATTCAAGATCCCCAGGAGGAGAGACGCTGTCAGAAGCCCCATCCAATCGTCGTAGCGTATCCCGTTCACCACATTGGCAGCCACTGCGACTGCAAGTGTCGTGATCGTCCATCGCTGGAAAAATTTCTTAACCTCGGGTGAAATCATCGGCTTATCCTGGTGTTGCTCGAATCAGGCGCACCGGGCTCGCGCAAGCAAGGGTAACTTTGCTCAAACACGCCGGCAACAGGGCAAAACCACCGGAAACAAGTTCCAAGCTGACCCCATTTCCTTCCACAGTGGCTGCTCCGGAAATCATGCCGATAACCACAGGGCGTCCATCAATGCCCACCACGTGGCACCCTTGATTCCAAAGTTCTTCACTTACCTGGAAGACAGGATCGCTTACCAGTTCTCTTGATCCACCAGTGACCATCGAGGATTCTGCCCGCATGATTGGTGGTTCAATGTCGTCGAAGTCGATGCTGGCGAGTGCTTCAGAAATATGGAGCTCTCTGGCATTACCCGAGGTGTCCAACCGGTCCCAGTCATGCACTCGGTACGTGGTGTCGGAGTTTTGTTGGACCTCAAAGATGACCAAGCCAGCTCCGAGCGCGTGAACTCGTCCGCTCGGCAGGAAGACTGAATCACCTCGCCGGACCTTGATCCGATGGAAACAATCCTGAACGGAAGAGTCTTTGATCCGCCGCTCAAACTCTTGTCGTGTCGTGCCACGTTTCAACCCCAGGTACAACTCTGCATCGGGAACGGCGTCCACGACGTACCACATCTCGGTTTTCGGCTCGTCACCCATATTCGCGGCGGCTGCGGAGGGTGGATGCACTTGCAGTGACAATTTTTCCTGAGCGTCCAGGATTTTTACAAGAAGAGGAAACCGTCCTCTAGTTGGGCGTGCGCTCCCCATCAGCGCCTCCTGAAAGTTTTCCATCAACCACCGCAGGTCTTTTCCCGCGAGGGGTCCGTTTGCCACCACGCTGACGTCGCCGGGTCGGTCAGAGATTTCCCAGGATTCCCCGATCAAGCGATCGGGCGGCAACTCTTTGCCAAACAACGATTCAATTTGGCGGCCACCCCAGATCCGATCCTTGAATCTAGGTTGAAAGGCGAGTGGATAAAGCATCCGGATGGCGCGGCGGACGTTGAATCAAGCGGTCGGAGCCACGGTTTCAGGCTCCGGCTTGTTTTCGAGGAACCGGCCATGAGCCCGAAACTTTGCGTAACGTGCCTTCAGCCTCTCCACCACCGGTACAGGAGCGAGCGTATCGAGGTTATTGATGAGCGCTCCTCGCAACGTAGCCGCCATTGCTTCCACGTCATTATGAGCGCCGCCGAGCGGTTCCGTGAGGATCTCATCCACCAACCCAAGCTCCGCCAGATCTTTGCCTGTGATCTTCAGAGCCGCAGCAGCCTTCGCAGCAGCAGTTCGATCTTTCCACAAGATAGCGGCGCAACCCTCCGGGCTGATCACTGAATAGTATGCATTCTCCAGAATGATCACTCGATCCGCCACACCGATTCCGAGCGCACCTCCAGATCCTCCTTCACCGATTACCGCCGCAATGACCGGAACCTCCAACAGCATCATTTCCCTGAGATTGACCGCGATCGCCTCGGCAATGTGTCGTTCTTCGGCTCCGATCCCGGGATAAGCGCCGGCCGTATCGATCAAGGTTATGATTGGAAGGCCAAACTTATCCGCGAGACGCATCAACCGGAGAGCTTTTCTGTAGCCTTCCGGATGGGCTGAACCAAAGTTTCTGCGGATGTTTTCCTTGGTATCCCGGCCCTTCTGGGTTCCGACGACTACAACCCGGTGAGTTCCGATTTGGGCAAACCCACCGACCAGAGCCTGATCATCTCCAAACAGCCGGTCGCCGTGCAGTTCGGAAAAGTTTGAAAAGCACAGACGGATGTAGTCCAGGGTGAATGGGCGTTTGGGATGCCGGGCGAGCTGGACTCGTTGCCAGGGGCTGAGGTCCGAAAACGCCCGCTTCCGTTCCTCCGCGATCTTTAGTTCGATTTGCTGGACTTCATCGTCGAGCCGGATCGCAAGCGAATGGCTCTCGGGATGACGTTTCAGTTCATCGAGTTTGCGCTGGAGTTCGACAATGGGTTTCTCGAAATCAAGATGATGTTTCATTCCGGCATCAAACGGCGAACTGCGCGGACTGTATGTTTGAGCCCAACCGGGCGCAACGCCCAATTGCGGCCTCGATTGGTCAGTTTGCATGACAGCGTCTAACGAAAAGGGAGCCGGTTCCACACCGGCTCCCTCGGTGATGAGATCGTCAACGCCCTCACCACGGCGCTCAGAAGTGTGGCAGGGCAACTACTCATGACGCTGTTCGAGCCCCGCCACCAGCAAGATCTCTCTGCCAACCCTTAGCGAACAGCGAAATACATGTTCAAGTAGTTGGAGCATCGGTTATTGAACGTGTTCAAAATGAGTTTTCCCATTGTACATCTCCCTGTGGTAGTGAGTCTTGCACGAGTGGGAATTCGCTTCAGGATCGAAAAGTAACCCGATCGAAGGAGTCAAACCCGCAGGTCAGTCAGGATTCTAGTCATGGATCGTGCAGCCAATACCCGGCCAAGAGGAGTTGCGGCACGCGACCCCAGAGACTGCCGCAGGGCTGCTTCCTTACCTGAACCGCTCGCCAAGACCCAGACTTCGCGTGCCGCGCCGAGTACTCCATAGCTCATGGTAATCCGGTTCGGCGGCGGTTTAGATGCGATTACTGGACGATACGCCTCCGGACTGGCAGCGATTTCATCCGGTTCACCAGGAAACAATGATGCCACGTGTCCGTCTTCACCCATACCCAGAAGAATCAAGTCGAGTATCGGCTGCCCAAACGCAGAATGCGGGGCCAAGCGGCTCAATGCCTCTGCAGCTGAACTGGCGGCTTCCGACGGCTGGGATTCCCCTGGAATCCGGTGAATGCGATCCGATTCGATGCCGAGAGGACCAAGGAGGGCAGTCTGAGCGATTCGAAAGTTGCTTTCGGCATCGGTGGGAGGAACACATCGCTCGTCCGCCCAGAAAAAGTGCGTCCCGGGAAAATTCGTACCCCGCCTGCGTCCGGCTTTCGTCAACTCGGCGCAGAACCGCCTGGCGATCCGACCACCGGACAGCGCGAGAAGGAACTTGCCATTCACAGGCGCGCTTAACAGGAGCTGCGCACAATCCGCAGCAGCCGCAGTGGCAAGACTGGCGTCGGAGGAAAACTCAGCAAGCTGAAATCGATTCATCACCAGACGCAGGTATTGAGGCTATTTCACCGGCTGCGGATTTCGCCAGGCGCGGCCACTGGCGGCCAGCAATTCGTCGGCGGCAGCCGGCCCCCATGTTCCAGCGGCGTAAAACTCATTTTCCATCAACGGCTGGTTGTCCCAACCAGCGCGGATGGAATCGATGAAACCCCATGCTGTCTCGACTTCATCGCGGCGAATAAACAGCGTGGCGTCTCCTGCAATGGCTTCAAGCAGGAGACGCTCGTAGGCTTCTGGTGTATAGGCGCCAAACTCAGAATCGTAACTGAAATGCATCCGGACCGGGCGGAGCCTCATGCTCGTTCCGGGAATTTTTCCATTGAAGCGAAGTGTGATGCCTTCGTTAGGCTGCAGGCGGAGCGTGATGGCATTGGCGTCGAGTTTCGGTCCGCATTGAGCGGCGAAAAGAACGTGGGGAGTCGGACGGAATTGTACCCGGACTTCGCTGGCGCTGAGGGGCAGGTTTTTGCCCGTGCGCAAATAGAACGGCACGCCGGACCAACGCCAGTTATCGATGAGCATCCGGAGTGCGATGAACGTCTCGACGTTCGAGTCCGCCTTGACCTTCGCTTCACCGCGATAGGCGGGGCGCGGCTGACCATCGATCTCGCCGGCGGTGTACTGGCCGCGCACAACGTTCGCCGCAACTTGGATTGGCGCAAGTGGACGGATGGATTTGAGCAGCTTGACCTTCTCATCCCGGATGGACTCCGCTTCGAGTGAAACGGGCGGTTCCATGGCGACAAGCGCCAGCACTTGCAGAAGGTGATTCTGGAGCATGTCCCGCATCGCACCAGCTTCCTCGTAATAACCGCCTCGGCCGCCCACGCCCAATTTCTCGCTCACCGTAATTTGCACGTGATCGACGGAGCGGCGGGTCCAGAGTTCCTCGAAGATTGAATTCGAGAAGCGGAACATCAAAATGTTCTGCACCGTTTCCTTGCCGAGGTAATGATCGATGCGAAAAATCTGCTTCTCGTGCGCGTGCCGGGTGAGATCGGCGTTGAGCACGTGGGCGGAAGCGAGGTCGTGCCCGAATGGTTTCTCGACCACGATTCGTTGCCAGGAACCGCTGGCCGGCACCTTCTCCAACAGGCCGGCTGCGTTCAAGTGTTGAGTGACCTCCGCAAACTGGCTGGGAGAAGTGGCGAGGTAAAACAAGCGGTTCTTGCGAAGCCCGGGATGTTCAAAGCCTTCGATTTGCCCGGCGAGCTTGCGATAAGCGGCCGGGTCCGACATGTCGCCCTGGCAGTACTGGAGGTTTGAAGAAAAGGCTGACCAGACGTCGGCATCGACTGGTTTGGTGCGCGAGAATTTTTGGAGGGCTTCCCCCATCTCGGCGCGAAACGACTCGGAATTCTTCTCCCGCCGCGCAAAGCCGATGATCCGGAACGGATCAGGCAGATGTTTCTCGCGGTAGAGATGGTAAAGCGCCGGGATCAACTTCCGCGCGGTGAGGTCGCCGCTTGCTCCAAATATCACCACGGTGCAGGGCTCCACCGACTTGCGCCCGTCATCGAGCCGACAAACGAGTAACTCGTCGAGTTGCTGCGGATTCTCCATACGTGGTGACGACGATGTTCCAGCAAGCAGAACTTTTCAACGAAACTCCGAAGACAATTCCAGTCTCAATTCTTCACACGACCTCATGAGTGCCGCCCCAGGTTCCGCCATAGCTTTGGTTGACCGAAGCCGTTTGATGGAGTTTAATCTAACCGTTCACGACAAACCCGACATTGCCAACCAACCTCCCGCATTATGAAACTTTCTCGAATCCCCACCCTGTCCGCCGCTGCCGTGCCGTCGCGTCATCGTCCGGGCTTTACACTGATCGAACTGCTGGTCGTCATCGCCATTATCGCAATCCTCGCCGGAATGTTGCTGCCCGCCTTGAGCAAGGCGAAGACGAAAGCCCAGGGCATTTACTGCATGAACAACCTGAAAACCATGCAGCTTGCCTGGATCATGTACACGCAGGATTGGAACGATTGGATTCCCGGAAACCGTTGGGATCAAAAAATTCCGGGCAACTGGGTGTCCGGCTGGCTCGATTTCAACGACAACAACGCGGACAACACAAACCTTCTCCTGATTCTCGACGAGAAGTTTGCCCAGCTTGGCCTCTTTACGTCCAAAACTCCTGGGGCTTACAAGTGCCCTGCCGATAAAATCATGGTGAAGAACGGCGGCGTGTCGCGTTCGCGCGTGCGCAGCATTTCGATGAGCGGTTGGATGGGGCCAAATGCGCCGGCGTGGAACGACGGTTTCATCACTTTCTCGAAAGTTTCGCAAATCGTGAAGCCTTCTCCGACCGAGGCCCTCGTGTTCCTCGACGAACGCGAAGACAGCATCGACGACGGTTACTACGCTGTGAACATGGACAAAGCGAATCTACAACTTCCAAACTATCCGGGAAGCTTTCACAATGGCGCCGGCGGCTTGAGCTTCGCCGACGGACACACCGAGATTCATCGCTGGGTGGATCCGAGAACCGTGCCACCGTTCAAGAAGGGTCAGAAGCGAGAGTTCGCGGTGACAAAGAACAATCGTGATGTCGAGTGGCTCCAAGCCCACGCCACCAGTTCCAAGAAGGAGCAATAGCTCGCCCTGGCTTTCAGGCCACTGTCCCGATTGTTTCCTTGTGTCGCCACCAGAGCAACAATTCCAATCCCGTCCGGTTTGGGTAGGAGCGAGGCACTTTTTCTTCGATCAGGTCGAAATGTGGTGAGAAACGATTCCACAATAGGGCTATCCAGTTGACTCTTGTGGCCTGCAAATTGCCCCAACCGGTGGGGTGTTTAAGGGCAAACTGGCTACCAGCCGTTGCGTCACAAGAGTCAAGTGCATAGGCCTATTCCACAATTCATCTCTGGTCGTCCCAAACGGCGGGCCGTCCGTGTCTGGAATGAGGTAATTGACTGCAAGGTAATCGCCTCCGGGCTTCAGCCAGCGCAAGACTGCCTGAAGATATGTATCCCGCTGATCCGGGTCGATCGCGCAATACAATGTGTGTTCAAACACCCAGTCGAATCGCTCCGGCGGATTGTCGGTCAGGAAATTGCCGAGCGACACTTGCGCCGAACAACCAGAGTTCTCGATCCGTTCACGCGCCAGCTTCACTGCGGAAGGCGCGATGTCATAGCCCGATGCGGCAAACCCAGCCTTGGCCCAGGCACACACATCGTGCCCGGTCCCACAGCCCGGAATGCAGACAGTTCCCTTCGTCAGGTTCGGATGCGACGTGAGAAAATCCACCAGGCCCGGCGAGGGCTCGCCTTTTTCCCACGGCATTTCTCCGGATTGATAACGTCCTTCCCAGTCAGTTGGCACCATACGTCGAGCATACACGAGCAGCGGATTGTTTGACCATTCAATCCGTGGTGCGATGTGCTGGAAGAAAGGTCATCCGATCCCGGCCTTTTGCTTGCCGACAAGGGGGTGCTTCGCGAGACTGAACCTATGAACTTCATCACGTTTCGTTTCAACTGTGGTCATCCCATCAATGTACTCGTTACCCGGCGGGCGATTTCTTCGTTCTTACTGGTCTTGATCACGATCGCCACGCACCTGGCAACCGACGCGGCGAACTGGCCCCAGTTTCGCGGGCCGGGAGCATTGGGTGTTGCTGACAATTCAAACCTTTCCGATCGCTGGACTACGAACGAGAACGTCGCCTGGAAAATTGAATTGCCGGGACGCGGCTGGTCCTCGCCCATTGTCTGGGGAGATCGCGTCTTCGTCACGACTGTGACCAGCGATGGCGAAGTCGAGCCACCCAAGAAAGGACTCTATTTTGGTGGTGAGCGTCGCGAGGTTCCAAAAGCCATGCAACATTGGCTGATCCTGTGTCTCGATCTGAAGTCCGGTCGCGAACTTTGGCGCAGGGAAGCGCATCAAGGCGCGGCGCCAAACCAACTGCACGTGAAGAACACATACGCGTCCGAAACACCCGTGACCGACGGCGAGCGCGTCTATGCCTACTTCGGCAATGCCGGCCTGTTCTGTTACGACATGAACGGCAAAAAGCTTTGGTCCACCAACTGGCCGCAAGTGAAGACGCGCAATGGTTGGGGTTCCGCCGGTTCGCCGGTGCTGCATAACGGCCGGCTGTTCATCGTGAATGACAATGATGAGAAATCCTTTGCCGTGGCGCTGGACGCGAAGACTGGAAACCAGCTCTGGCGCGTGGAACGTGATGAGAAGAGCAATTGGGCAACTCCTTATGTCTGGCAAAACGAGAAGCGCACTGAACTCATCGTGCCCGGCACCAGGAAAGTGCGGTCCTACGATCTCGATGGCAAACTGCTCTGGGAGTTCAGCGGCATGTCGTCGATTGTGATCCCGACACCCTTCTCGAAGTTTGGGCTGCTCTACGTCTGCTCCGGCTACGTCGGTGACAAAGTGCGACCTGCGTTCGCGATCAAGCCTGGCGCGTCTGGCGACATCAGCCTGAAGCCTGACGAAACGCACAACGATTTCATCGCGTGGTATCAACCGACAGCGGCCCCGTACAATCCATCGCCCCTGCTTTACGGCGATCACTTTTACGTGTTGTTCGACTTCGGTTTCTTGAGCTGCCACGACGCCCGGACTGGTAAACAGGTTTACGACAAGCAACGCGTCCAGACGGAGACGACCTCTTTCACGGCATCGCCCTGGGCCGCGAACGACAAGATTTTCGCGTTGAGCGAGGATGGCGACACCTTCGTTTTTCAAGCCGGACCCGAGTATCGACTGCTGCACAAGAATTCGCTGGATGAAATGTGCATGGCCACTCCCGCGATTGCTGGAGATCGTCTGCTGATCAGAACGCTGACGAAGTTGTACTGTCTCGCCAAATCACGGTAAGTTTTCGGCGAATAGAATGGACCATCCACGAACCGTTCCTTCGCGTGCTGGGTGAAGATTTGACATAGACAAATCCCACCCTGGCGCGCGTCCTTGAGTCAGATGGTTCACGCAGACGAACTGGAACGGATCTATGACGCCCATGCGCAGGCGATTTTCGGTTTCGCGCTTAACCTGACACGGAACGAGGCTGACACACGGGATGTGTTACAGGATCTGTTTCGACGTCTTGCAGCGCGCCCAGAGACTCTCCAAGGCGTCCGTGACGAGCGGGCGTTTTTGCTCCGGCTGACGCATAACCTGGCGATCGACCTCATGCGCCGCCGGAGCACGCGGGAACGCACCGTCGAAGCTGTCGCCGTCGAAGCGGGTGAAGTCTTTGCGCCAGCGTCATATCCCGATGAGCTTGTCTTTCGCCGCCAGCTTGCCGAGGCCCTCGCCATCCTGCCGGAGGAGCAACGTGCCGTCGTCCACTTGAAACTGTGGGAAGGCATGACCTTCGAATGCATCGCGGAAACGCTCGGCATCCCGCCCAACACAGCCGCGAGCCGCTACCGCTATGGCTTAGACAAACTTCGCGCCCGGCTGCGTCCCATTTACGAAGAGATCCAATGAACACACCCGATCCATTCGAGAAACGCCTGTCGGAAATCCCGATGCGAGCCGTTCCCGCCGGTTGGCGGAATGAAATTCTCCACGACCCGGCCGCTCAGACTCGCGGGCAAACCGCGAGACCGACCTCCGAAGCCAGTCTTCTGGCCCTGCTCCGCCAATGCCTCTGGCCGCATCCCGCTGCATGGGGAACTCTCGCCGCCGTCTGGGTGGTCATCGTGGCCCTCAACATCTCCTCCGGTGTGACTTCGATTTCGCTGGCACGGCGGTCGTCTCCGGTGCCGCCATCGCCGGAACTGCTGGCGCTCCTGCGTGAACAGCAAGCCTTGCTGCGAAGCCTCCTCGCGGAACCGACTTCGCCCCCGCCTCCGGTGGAACGGAAACCGAGCGCGCACTGGCTCCGACGCGAGCGCATTTCATCGGTGGCGTAGTTCAGCAATCGGATGAGAACTTTATGAATGATCTTCCATCTTCCGCGAGTGATGCGTCTCAGCCTCGGAAACGCTCCTCTCTCTTCCATGCGATGCGCCGCCCTTTGTTCGCGCTGGCGGCGCTCGCCACATTGCTTGGCCTGGCGTGGGCGATTGAGAACTGGCGCGGCGCACGCGCCTGGAACGTCGCCAAACGCGACCTCATCGCACGCGGCGAACCGCTGGCGATGGAACGACTGCTCCCACCGCGTCCGCCGGATGAGCAGAACTTCGCCATGACACCCTTGCTTCGGCCGCTCCTAGATTACACCCGGTCCAGCAATCGCCTGGCCGGTTCTGTTTGGAGAAATCCGGGAGCCTTCTCCAGTCTCACCGCGATCAGATTGCCGGAGGTCCGTCGTCCGGAGTTGGAAACTTCTTCGATTGCCAAACGCAATGTCCGCCGGCCTGAGCACGAAGCGACAGATGGACGATTTGATCTGTTCGCTCAAGCGTTCGGCATTCGCATGGCAGTGCCTAAACCGGCAGACCCCAGAATTAGCCCGGAGCTGATCATTCGTTACGGTCTCCTCCCGCCGGGAAGAAAGGCGCAACAACCGACGAACGAAACCGAAATAGCCGCAGCCATCACCGATCCCGCAGCGGAAGTCCTAAAGTTCCTGGATCGGTTCAAACCAGAAATGGACGAGATCGCCACAGCCTTGCGTAGGCCGCACTGCCATTTTCCAGTTCATTGGGAGGACAACTTCAGTACCCTGTTGCCCCATCTGGCGCCTCTCAAGAGTTTTTCGACCATGTTCAGTGTTCGCGCGGCTGCACGTCTGGCAAAACGAGATTCAGCCGGAGGATTTGAGGATGCGATGACTTGTCTCCAGTTGGCCAACGCGTCCGAAAAGGATCCGTTGTTCATCTCGCAGCTCGTGGGACTCTCTCAGGAAAGGATCGCTCAACATGCTGTCTGGGAGGGGCTGGTTGAGCACCGCTGGAACGAGGCTCAACTCGCCGAATTCCAAAGAGAATTCGCCAGGTCAGACGCTCGCGAGAGGTTTCTGTTCGCCATTCGTGGGGAACGCGTGCTGGCGAATAATACTTTTGATGGATGGGCTTCGTTTCCCGGTCGGGAGATTGACCTGCCGATGCTGGAAGAAACCCAGCCTTATTGGGGACTTCGTTGGCTCAAGTGGATCCCGGGATGGATCAGGCAGAATCAGGTCAGGCATAATCGCTTCTACGATTTGTTAATCGAACAGACGAAACAGACGAACTGGCCTGCAAATCTGGCGCGCCATGCGAATCAAGGGGCGACACTTCAGGAAGCGAGGCTGGCTGAGATCTCGCCTTACAATGCAATAACACGCGCGCTCGTCCTCGGTCTTGCCGAGGCCAAAGCCAACCAGCAGTTCAAAGCCGCCCGCGCCCAGGTCACCGAGCACCTTGCGGAAGTCGCCTGTGCGCTCGAACGATTTCGCATCGCACACGGCACTTACCCGAAAGAGCTATCCGAACTGATGCCGAACTATCTGACTGCTGTTCCGCGCGATCCCATGAGTGAAGGGCAGTTGCGCTATGAACGCATTGATGAAAAGGAATCACTTGAATTTGGATGGTTCAATCTCTGGTCTGTCGGGCCGGACGGTAAAGACGATGCTGGAACGATGTCTGCACCGATGTCTGCACAAAACATCGACCAACAAGGCGATTGGGTATGGCCGCTGCCCGTCAAACGGGTGGGTCGGCGACTGTTTTGAATCGAAGTGGGAGATTTAGTCCCAAGCGTTGGGGACTTCCAACCTTGCAGCAGTGCAACGAGCATTCGTTCGTCCCTGCAGCGGCTTCACCAAGGAATACCTCTTCCGATGTAAGTGGCAGTGCTCTCTGCACGCCGTGTGCTTCACCCCAGCAAATCAGCCGGAGCCACTTCAATTTGGTCGGCGAAGGACTTCGGTATTTGATGCGACTTCATCTGGCCATCCTCGCCGCGTGACACACAAACCACCGTGATCTTGCCTCGCGCCGACTCGACCGGCGGATTGGAGTTCACTTTCCAGATGCGGAAGAGGTAAGTGAGCGCCTTGCTCTTTTTCTCCGCGATGAGCATCTGGATTTCGATTTCGTCCTCGAACCGGAGCGGTGCCATGTAATCGCACTGGGCGTGGACACGAGGCCAGCCGAGTTTCGGCTCGTTTTGATCCATCACAATGGATGTGCCGAGCGAGCGGAAGAAGGCGTGCTCCGCCGCCTCCATGTAACGAAAGAAATTCGAGTAATGGACAATCCCGGCCATGTCCGTCTCGCTGAACTCCACCCGCCGCCGCACTCGGAACTCGTAAGGCATGACTGCACATTAGAAGTCTGATGGCCGATTGACGACTGGAAAACCGCCGGTGCCAATCGGCATCAGAAGACAGGCTTTAAATCTGGAAAAGCGGTTGGAACCACAGATGGCGTGAAATACCCAGTGCGGTGAAGCCTCAACCAGGGGAGAAAACGAGCTTGGCGAATTAACGCAAAGGGAATATGCAACTTTGGAATCCGCGAGAATCAGTGGGCAAAATCATATTTTCACTTACTCCTTGAACAGTTTCAACGTGATGTTGCCATCTCGTGTAACGTGAGCGCGGAAGAGGCCGTCGGTGTTGAACGCGCTCGCCACGGTGCCGTTTTTGTCGATGCAGATAACTCCACCTTCGCCGCCTGCGGCTTTGAGCTTCTTGTTGATGACTTCGTTGGCGGCGTCCTGCACGGAAAGGCCTTTGTATTTCATGAGAGCGACGATGTCGTGCGTCACGGCGTAGCGGATGAAGAATTCCCCGTGCCCCGTGGCTGAGATGCCTGCCGCCTCGTTGTCCGCGTAGGTGCCCGCGCCGATGATCGGGGAATCGCCCACGCGGCCCCAACGCTTGTAAGCCATGCCTCCGGTGGACGTGCCTGCGGCCAAGTCTCCAGTTGCGTCACGGGCCACAGCGCCGACGGTGGACCACATTCCGTCGTGAGGTTGGGGAACCTCCGCGCCGTCTTTCGGCTTGGCGAGGTACTCTTGAAGTTCCTGCCAGCGTGGTTCGGTGCGGAAGTAGGACGGATCAACGATCTCCAATCCATTGTCGCGCGCAAACGTATTCGCCCCTTCGCTTACGAGCAGCACATGCTTGGACTTTTCCATAACCGCGCGGGCCGCGGAGATGGGGTTCTTGACCACCGTAACTCCTGCCACGGCTCCGGCCTTCAAGCCGCGGCCTTCCATGATCGAGGAGTCCAATTCATTCTTGCCCTGCAATGTGAATACCGCGCCTTTACCCGCATTGAAGACGGGATTGTCTTCCATCGCACGGATCGAGGCTTCCACCATGTCGAGGCTAGATCCTCCCTTTTTGTAAACGTCGTAGCCCTTCTGGATAGCCTCCTTCAATCCTTCGCGAGAGAGGCGCTCCCACTCAGGAGTGTTGATCTTGTCGCGCCGGGAAGCAGCGCCGCCGTGGATGACAAGAACGACGTTGGAGTCCTGGGTGCGAGCCGGGATCACCGCTGCGAAGAAGCAGACCAGGCTGAGATAGAGATGTTTTTTCATTGTCTTATGCGGTTCGGAGTATGTTGCGTTTGGAACTTAATGTGAAACAAGTGCAGGCAAATGGATTTAATTGGCACGTGGCTTCAACTGTGGTTTGGCGTCAGGCGGCAATTTGGAGGAATAAGCCCGGCCTGCCCGGCGCTTCTCGAAACTTTGGCGCGCTTCGCCCACGAGAACGGGCCGTTGAAAAAGGTCGATAGCAGTCAGGGCGATGGTTTTCGCCGCGACCAACATGCCCTTCTGGCCGATGCTCATGCCAGAACATGCGGTCGATTGCCACGTGTGAGGAACCACTCCCGGAACGAACGTGGCGGCGCGGATTTCGCCCGTTGGTATCTGCCAACTGACATCGCCAACGTCCGTTGACCAGAACGTCACTCCTTCCTGAACTGGAAAGACCTGGGCGGCGGAGTTCAGATCAGGCAAACCGTCCTGTGGAAGCAGCGCCTGGATCTTCGCCGCGAACTCCCGCTCCGCCTGAGTGTAGCGGACGCCGCCCACGAGGCGCATGTTGCTTTCCGACAACCTGGCCAGGGCGTCGTTGGGAAGGACATTCGCGAGCGCGCCGATGATCTCGATCTCCAACTTCGTCTCGGTCGCAAGAGCGCCGGCTTCGGCACATTTGACGACACGCTTCCAGATCGCATCCAGCGTGGGCGCGTCCGGATGGCGGGCCGTGAGGCGGACTTCAGAGAATTCAGGGACGATGTTGGCAGAGACTCCACCATTGGAGATGTAATAATGGATTCGCGTTTCTGACGGCACGTGTTCTCGCAGCATGTCCACGGCATGCCCCATCAACATCACAGCATCCAGGGCGGAACGCCCCTTTTCGGGAGCGCGCGCCGCATGAGCCGCTGTGCCTCGGAAGCGGAAATAAGCTCCCTCATTCGCCAGCGTGGTTTTCATGCCCGGCTCGTTCCGATCGTCGGGGTGCCAGGTCAATGCAGCGTCGCAATCGGCAAAAGCCCCCGCTCGTGACATGTGAACCTTTCCACTGCCGTTCTCTTCCGCCGGGCAGCCATAGAAACGAATGGTGCCGCCAAGGGAATTTGCCTTCATGAATTCCTTGGCAGTTATTGCGGCGAAGGCAGCCGCGGTACCGAGAAGATTGTGACCGCATCCATGCCCGGTTCCGAGCATTCCAGTGGGGCGCTTCTCAGGAATGGCTTCCTGGCGCAAGCCTGGCAGGGCGTCATACTCACCAAGGATCGCGATTATTGGCTTGCCAGAGCCCCAAGAGGCAATGAACGAAGTGGGCATGGCACCGATGTTGGTCTTAATCTGGAAACCCGCGGCGCGGAGTTCTGAGGCGATCAGCTCGGAACTCTGATACTCCTCAAAGCTGATCTCAGCGATTTCCCAGATGCGCCGGGACAACGCGATGAAGTGGCTGGCTCGCTGTTCCATGTTCGCGAGAACCTGGGCTTTCCATGTTGGCGGGTTTTCGTTCTGACCCTGCACAGACTTCGGATGCACCACGATAAGGAATAACAGGAAAAAACTCGCCAAGTAAGAAGACACATGGGCTCGATTGACGGATTGAAGGATCACAAGAGGAAGTTAACCAGCATCGCGGCCAGACGGGAAGTGCGAATCGCGGGCTATTTGCCTGACAGGAAGAACCCCCAGGTGGATGCAACATCTTCCAGGCTTACGATGGCGTTGGCGTCACGCGAGGTTGGCACGACTTTGGATTAAAGCTGATGCTCCGACTGCCCCATGCGACTCTGGCGCAGGAAGCAGAAGCCATTTTCTCTCGCGCCCTTGCTTGAAGACGCCGCATGGAACTGGCCGCACGGCTACGATCCCAAGGTTTCTGGTCCAGGCTCAAAAAGGAGTGGGCCTTCTGGCTCCTCGCGCGCGTCGATCCCTACGTGGCTCACCGGCAACTCCGACGCTTGCAGGCGCTGCGGTGAGTGCAGGGGTCAACGCGCTCGACCGTCTGCACATCGTTTCCGTCTGCGCTCTTCAGGGCACTTGGAGACGATAAAACCGCGCATCAGAGCCAGCCGCGCGAGTGACGATGAACTGTGTCGTGCCTGCGGCGCTCTTCCGCGCCATCAGCTTGGTCCACGTCACCAGGTCGCTCGAAGCTTCCAGGACATAGCTCGCACCGGCGGCCGGTTCGGTCATCGAGAGTTGCAGGCCATCGGGTCCGTTGGATGCTCCGCTCAACTGCGGTGCCGCGCCGCGATAACCCTGGCTTTCCACCACCGTGAGAAACTGGCTGGCATTGACGTTCTGCATTTCCTGGACGATTCCGGAGGGCCATTCAATGCGCAACGTCTCGACTTTGGTGGCGTCGCCAAGACCGAAATGGGCAATCAATTCCTGCTGGTGCCCCTGCGCCTGGATCACGCGCATCTGCCAGAAAGTCTTGCCGCCAATGGTGGCTTTCACGCGCACCTTCGCCCCGATCGCCGCACGATTCGACGCGACGCCCACCAATCCGATCTTCAACCAGCGGTTGGTGTTTCCATTATTGTGGTAAAGGTGGTTCTTCGCGTTCCAGTTCACGACCAGCAGATCCAGAAAACCGTCGTTGTCGTAATCGGCCCATTCGCCGATGCCCCAGCCGGTATTTGGTGGAGTGTCGCTGGTAAGACTGCCACGAGTGATTTCGGAAAACGTGCCATTACGTTCATTGTGGAAGAGCCGATTCGGACCGTTGAATTGGCCTTGGGCAACGTTGCCAGAAACTCCGGGCGCAAAGAGATCCAGGTAGCCGTCATTGTCGTAATCGGCCCAGGTTGCGCCGTAAGTGACCAGCCCGGTGATCGGCGGCAGATCAATCAAAGTCAACACCCCGCCATCGTTGCGGTACAGTCTTGATCCTCCCGCTGTGAACGCAGTGACTGGTTGAAACAAATCCAGATCTCCGTCGTTATCAAAATCCACCCAACTGGACGCCAGCCCGGAAAACTCGTCAGAGGACAACGTTCCCGAAGCGACCGATTCGAAGTTGCCGTTACCCAGGTTGCGGAACAAGGCATTGGTGTGGTTGTCGGCCAGGTTGATGTCAATCACTCCTGGAGCGAACAAATCCAGGTTTCCGTCATTGTCGTAATCCACCGCATGAATGACTTCCTCGTAGGTTCGTTTGCGAGCAAACGCGCTGTTGGCGACCACCGCGAAAGTACCGTCGCCATTGTTGTGGAGCAAGGAGTCGGGCGTGCTGGTGTTCTTGCCTGTGGACACATCATATGCCACAGCCACGTCCACAAATCCGTCGTTGTCGAAATCCCCCCATGCGAGCGCCCAGCCCCGGACACTGACGCCGTTGGAAATCCACGGTGGCTCCGGCTTGAATTTGGTGAAGACTCCCTGTCCTTGGTTTAGGTAGATGGAAGGAGCAGAAAGACTCTCGTTGCAGCCCACAAACAGGTCCAGGTTGCCGTCGTTGTTGTAGTCCGCCCAGGCACACCACTCTGCCGGATCGGTGCCTCTTGCAAGCACTCCCTCGGTCACCTGGGTGAAGTGTCCATCGTGGTCATTATGAAACAGCAAAGTAGATTCACGACCGGTGCTCCATCCTCGCGGGATCACGACATCAATCCAGCCGTCGTTATCGTAGTCGGCCCATGCCGCGGCGAGCTTTTCACCGGTGGCGTCCACGAGCGGGCCTGACGTGATTTTCCTGAAAGTGGGGTCGATGTCCAGTTCGGCTCTGTTGCTGGTCGCGTTTCCGTCCGTGTTGCTGACGACAACTTTGTAGGCACCCGCGTGCGAGGGTTGCACGTTCGTGATTGTCAATCGCGACGTCGTCGCACCGTCGATCATCTGGTCGTTGAACCGCCAGGCATAGGTGAGCGGTGACGTTCCAGTAGCGGCAACCTTAAACTCGACGGTTGCGCCCAAACTGACCGACTGGCTGTCGGGTTGAGTGGTGATGACGGGTTGGGAGAAGCTGGTGAGTGCTGACAGGAGCAGGAGTCCGACGGTTGAAGTTGGGAGTGAGGTTTTCATAATGTTGGATTTGTTGATGGTTATGAGGACAAGGAATTCGGAGAGCAGGATGTGAGTCGCGAAGCGTCGTGGAGTGCGGCGATGGGGCCAAGGGAAGGTCGCCGCTTTGGGAGCAGGGGAAAACATCGAACGTCAAACGACCGGCATCGCTCATGGAACATCGGACGTCCGTTCACGCTCGAAAGCGGTGTCAGCCCCGTTCCCCGCCAGCCACCGCACTCCATGACGCTTGCGCGTTGACGAAGCGCGCCTCGCTGAACCCATTCGTTCCTCGGACATCTTTCGACTCTCGGATTTCGGTCCTCGGATTTCATAACTCTTTCCTTTTGCTTCGCTACTCGATGGTCCTCGCGCGGAGGACGGCACGGTCGAGCGGTACGAATGCGAAGTTAAGGGATGTTGATCCAGTCCAGCCTGCTCAAGATGTACCCCGTCCCGGCAGGCACACTTGGATCTGGTGGGCCCCATTTACGCCACGGTGGATTCGAGGAGTGTCCGTCAACGAACAGGATTGGAGTCCGCTCTTTGCCGTGAGCCTGGCCGTCAAATTTGCTATTGCCGATCTGTTTCGGATTGTCCGAAGCCTGACAGTCGAAGATGACCTTTTGGGAAGGATATTTTACTTCACTGGTGTACCTCTGGCGCGGAGTGGATGAGCCATTCTTGTCCCAGTCACTGTAGAAAGAGGCATAGTAGAGATAAGACTCTGGGAACGGGAGTGCGTTCGTTTTGATGCCATAACTCGGAGTTGCCTTAACCACCAAAAAATTCATTGGCCCTCGGTCGGCGGGACAAAGGAAGAAAGAACCATTGGTGTTCACGTAGGGATGAATCATTGTCCACACGCTGATCAAAAATACTCGCGGATGTCCTTCGGGTGAGAAAGGGAACTTCTCGTTGTTGTCCGAGGTGTACATCTCCATGCCGATCCCGATCTGGTGCAGATTGGAAAGGCATTTCGCAGTGTGCGCTTTATTCTTTGGGTTCTTGGAAGTTTAGCGTTGGGATTTTCATTGGGGAACGGGGTAGAGGTTGAGGCCGCCGAGATGGAAGAAGATGTCGGTCTTGAATCGTTCCGGGTTACGATACCCATAGGCTTT
>SIBF01000044.1 GCA_009695275.1 Pedosphaera sp.
CAACCGCCGCTTCTACCCGTTCAACGCGTTCCGCTCCCTGCTTGGAATCGCAGGAGATGTAGCGGCTCCAACCTACGCTGGACTTTATTCTGGCGAATGGACGCACCCTAGCTGTTGCGGGTGAGGGTAACAACCGGATAGGCATGATTTGAAGATCGAAGCCACCAAGGCCACGTCGGTTGTCTTCTCGGACGACTTCTCCAAGAACACCATTGACCCGGCGAAATACCAGCCGGATGCACCGTTTTTTGAGGGTGGCAAGGGCGACATCCACGCCGAGGCCAAGGATGGTGCCATTGAATTCGTCGGCACCACCACGACACAATGGTGGTCCGGCGGGACACTGCGGATCGTGCCCACCTTCTCCGCCACGGAAGAAACCCCCGTGCAGATCACCGTGGATCGCGTGAAGGAAGCGGGAGTGGGGAGCGCCTCGCGCAGCGCCTTGTGGATTCTCGATGAAACTCAGAGCAAGTATGTTCTCTTCGCTGATGTGCGGGGCGAAGGCGGATGGCGCTACAACCGGAAGATCGGTGAGGACGGAGACGTGCCCACAGGCGGCGGCAATAACATCGTGGCGTTCGATGGTGCGGCGTTCGATGATGGCAGCCTGCGCAAGATGAGCCTGCTCGCCAATGGCAAGACGGTGAAACTGATGCTCGACGGCCAGGTCGGCGCGGAAGTGAAGTTCCCGTTCTCGAAGGTCGTGTTCCACTTCGGCAGCTACGCCCGGGCCAATAATGACACGGCGGACATTACCTACGACAACATCAAGGTCGAGACCGTCGTCCGCCAGAGCGCCGTCGTGTTTCAGGATGATTTTGCCTCCAACAAGATCGATCCCGCCAGGTACGCCCCGGATGCCCCGTTCTTTGAGGGCGGCAAGGGCGACATCCATGCCGAGGCCAAGAACGGCACCATCGAATTCGTTGGCACCACCACCACTCAATGGTGGTCCGGCGGAACACTGCGCATCGTGCCCACGTTCGAGGCCTCCGACGAAGCCACACTCACACTCTCGGTGGACCGTGTTGCCGAAGCGGGACAAGGCTCCGCCTCCCGCAGCGCGCTGTGGATTCTCGACTCGACGCAGACCAATTACGTCCTCTTCGCCGATGTGCGCGGCGAGGGCGGCTGGCGCTACAACCGCAAGATCGGCGAGGACGGCGACGTGCCCACCGGCGGCGGCAATAACATGGTGGCATTCGATGGCGCCGCGTTCGACGACGGCGCGCTGCATCGCATGAGCATGATCGCCAACGGCAAAACCGTGAAGCTGCTCCTCGACGGCCAGCAGGGCGCGGAAGTGAAATTCCCCTATTCGCCAGTTGTGTTCCAGTTCGGTAGCTACGCCCGGGCGAACAACGACACGGCTTCGACGGTGTGGGACAACCTCAAAATCGAGAGCGCCGGCGGCGCCGGCTTTGTCCCGAAGTCCACCAGCGTCCGCCTCGCTGGCACGGGTCAAGCCATCACCGTGCGCATTCCGTCAGGGCTGAATTCATCAAGTCCTGTCACTGTGCGCGTCGTCAGCGCTGATCCCAGCATCGC
The DNA here is from genome assembly GCA_009695275.1 of Pedosphaera sp. GTDB lineage: Bacteria > Verrucomicrobiota > Verrucomicrobiia > Limisphaerales > F1-12-MAGs170 > F1-120-MAGs170. The sequence continues at coordinate 1,552 of SIBF01000044.1, forward strand.
GGTGCCGGACGGCGGCACGGGCGGCTCACTCACACTGACGTTCCCTGCCGGCAGTGCCAACACGCAGACGTTCAAGGCGCGCGGCATCGCAATCGGTGGAACGACCTTCAATGTCGAAGGTGACATCGCCAGTGCCAGTCCGTTGACCGTCGCGGTGATCTCGGGTCCCGGCGTACAACTTGAGGAATCCTTCGCCAGCGCGATCGATGCCTCCAAGTGGACAACCTCGAAGACGGGCTTCGAGGCCACAGGCACCGGCGCCTACACTGTGGGCGCGAGCGGTGGAGTGCTCAACGTCGAAGGCACGGCCGACGCTGACTCGTGGTCCGGCGCCTCCCTGAAGAGCGCGAAAAGCTTTTTGGCAACCAGGGATCTGAACCTGATCGTCGAAGTGGACCGCGTCTCGCTGGATCAGCCCGGCACGGCGGCTCGGAGCGGCGTTTACCTTACCACCGGGGACCGCTCGAAATTCGTGTTCTTTGCCCAGAACGCCGGCGGAAACGGCTGGCAGGTCAACGTCAACCCCGGCAGCGCGACCGGTAATGGAAACAATCTTGCCGCCTTCGACGCGCTCGACGCGGATGTCGGCAAGCATCGCATGAAACTCGTCGCCGATGGTGAACGAGTGGAGGTGTTCCTCGACGGCGTGTCGGGCGGGAAGTTCCCGCTTGAAGTCAGTTCCGGCTTGTTCGTCGAGTTGGGCGGCTATGCGAGCGTCGCGGGGGACTCCGTCAAGGCGGTCTTTGACAATGTCCGCATAGAAAACGTTCTTCCCTGCGTGAGCAGCACGCCTTCCAGCGTTTCCATGACCCAGGCCGATTCCAGCCAGCAGGTTGCCGTCACCATCCCGCAGTTGCTCAACGACGCGGCACCGGTGACCGTCACCGTCACCAGTCGCAACCCCGCCGTCGCGGTTCCCGCGGGCGCGGCCAACGGCGTCCTTATACTCACGTTTGCTGCCGGAGCAGCGAACTCGCAGTCGTTCACCGTCGCTTCGACGGGCCTCGGCTCGACGACGTTCGATATCGCCAGCACGCCCGCCGCGTGCGTCACCGGCTCGGTGTCGGTCGAAGTGGTTGCGGTTCCGCTGGTGCTGCTGACGGATGACTTCAGCGGCGCCACGATCAACGCCGCCAATTGGAAGGAAGACGCGACGCCATTTGATTCCGGCACCGCCACGCCGGAATCCGCCATCAAGATCGAAAACGGTCAGGTGAAGATCACCGTCACGGTCGAGAGCGCTCCGTGGCCCGGACTCGCGCTGCTCTCTTCCAAGACCTATTCGGCCAAGGCCACCGAGCCGGTGACCTTGGAGGTGGATCGCGTTTTACTCGCTTACGATCTCGTGACCGGCACCAGCGCGGAACAGCGCACCGGCATCTGGATCAAGGACGCCAGTGGCAACTTCGTCCTCTTCGCTGACTACGCCGCACATGACGGCCGCAATTTCGGTTGGGGCTACAACAAACAGACCGGCACGGCGGATGACAATCCGACGGGCAACAACGTCAACATTGCTGCGTTCGATGGAGGCACGTTCAATGATGAAAAGAATCACCGCATGAAACTGGTGGCCAATGGTTCCACCGTGAAACTGTTCCTCGACGGCGTGTTCGGCGCGGAAGTGCCGTTCCCGTTTGCACAGGGGCTGACATTGGGTTTCGGCGCTTACAGCGACGAAGGTAATAACGTCGTTCGCGGTACGTTTGACAACGCCAGGATCACCGGTGGTGCCGCACCGACCACGGGTCGCTTTACTGGTGCCTCCGTCCAGGGCGGAAACGTCGTTATTAACTGGACTGGCGGCGGCGTGCTGCAATCCACCGGGGCCCTTTCACCTGCAAACTGGCAGGACGTGACACCCGCGCCCGCCGGCAACAGCCTGACCGTTCCGGTCAGCGCCTCCGACCGGAGTTTCTACCGGTTGCGGCAGTAAACCTCACCGCGCTTGTTCATTGAACGAGCGTGACGTATCGGCGAAGCGGGTGTCCTTTACTGGCGCCCGCTTCGGCTTTTCATGGATGCTTCTGCCGCAGTTCAAGACGCTGGCGCTAAGTCTAGCGCCCCAATCTCCTTTCTCGCTGTTTCATTGCTGTTCACCATCCTGGCCACCGCCGCACCTTCTCAACTGGATTGGCATCAGCATCCGACGCACCGCCAGGCCACCCTCACCATACCCGCCAGCGCCCGGTCCGGCTTCACCACGCTTGAGCCGGCCATTACCGGCATCACGTTCACCAACACGCTGGCCGATGAACGTTCACTGACAAATCAGATTTTCCTCAACGGTTCCGGTGTCGCCGCCGGCGACATCGACGGTGACGGTTTGTGCGACTTGTATTTTTGCGGCCTTGACTCTCGGAATGCACTCTACCGGAATCTGGGGAACTGGCGTTTCGAGGACATCACTGCGGCCGCGAGTGTCGCGTGCGCCGACCAGCCCTCAACCGGCGCAGCCTTGGCCGACATCGATGGCGACGGCGACCTCGACCTGCTTGTCAACGGCATTGGGCGCGGGACGCGGCTGTTCCTGAACGACGGCCACGGCAGATTCCACGAGGGGACGACCGAAGCCGGACTGGGCGGCACGAGCGGTGCGGCTTCGCTTGCCCTGGCGGACATCGACGGGGACGGTTTCCTTGATCTTTACGTCGTCAATTACCGCAACGACACCATGCGCGACATGCCGGACATTCGATTTCGTTTCGGTGTCACGAACGGCGTTTCCCAACTCCTCTCGGTCAACGGTCGCCCCGCCACCGCGCCCGAGGTCGCAGGCCGGTTCAGCTTCGACCGTTCCGCGGGTGTCCTTGAAAATGGCGAACCGGACACGTTGTACCACAATGATGGTCACGGCCATTTCACTGCGGTGCCATGGACGAAGGGCGCATTTCTAGACGAAACCGGCGCCCCTGTCCCCACGCCGAACGACTGGGGGCTTTCCGCCATGTTTCGGGACATCGATGGCGATGGCGCGCCCGATCTTTACGTCTGCAACGATTTTCAATCTCCCGACCGCATCTGGATCAATGATGGGCACGGAAAATTTCACGCGATTGCCCGCCAGGCGATCCGCCAGACAAGCCTGTTCTCGATGGGCGTGGATTTTGCCGACATCGATCGCGATGGCTACGACGATTTCTTTGTCGCCGACATGTTGAGCCGCGAACACACGCGGCGGCAGGTGCAGGTCATGGACGCCATGGCGTTTACGCAATTCAGGGGCACGCTGGATGATCGTCCTCAATTCTCCCACAACACCCTGTTTCGCAATCGCGGCAATGGCACCTATGCTGAGATCGCACAGTTCGCCGGCCTGGACGCTTCCGAGTGGTCGTGGTGCCCGGTGTTTCTTGACGTGGACCTCGACGGCTACGAGGACTTGCTCGTCACGACCGGGCACGGGCGCGACGCGATGCACGCCGACATTGCACGCGAGCTCGACGAGGAGAAGAAGCGCCATCCCATGTCCGCGCTCGATCAACTCCATGCACGGCGCCGGTTCCCGCGCCTTGACACTCCAAACCTCGCCTTCCGCAATCGCGGCGACCTGACCTTCGTCGAATCCTCCGCGGCGTGGGGCTTCGACTCGCTCCGCATCTCGCACGGCGTCGCGCTCGCTGATCTCGACAACGATGGCGACCTCGACGTGGTGATCAACTGCTTGAACGACGGGCCTCTGCTGCTCCGCAACGATTCGTCGCGACCGCGCGTCGCCGTCCGTCTGCGAGGTGATACGCCCAACACGCATGGTGTCGGCGGGAAAATCCGCATTGTTGCGCCCGGCTTGCCGCAGCAAAGCCAGGAGTTGATCTGTGGCGGACGTTACCTTTCGAGCGACGATGCGATGCGGACCTTCGCCGCCGGCAACGCGACGAATCGGGTAACGGTTGAAGTTGTCTGGCGGAGCGGAAGACGCAGCTGGATTTCAGACGTGGAGGCGAACAACGTGATTGAGGTGGATGAACGTGCCGCGCAGCCTTTGCCCTTCTCCCCGGTTACGAATTCCAAGCAAGCGCCTGCTGCGCCTTCCCTGGCCTTGGGCGCCACCGCGTCGGCACCGCCGTCACCTCCTCCTTCGATCACTCCATTTTTTCAAGACGTGTCCCACCTGCTCAACCACCAGCACACCGACGAACCGTTTGACGATTTCCAGCGCCAGCCGCTGTTGCCGCGCAAACTAAGCCAGCTTGGGCCGGGCGTGACCTGGTTCGATTTCAATGGCGATGGATGGGACGACTTGTTTATCGGCGCCGGACGCGGTGGACGCCTGGGGGTCTTCCGCAACGACGGGAAGGGAGGATTTATTAGGCAGCACGCCAGCCCGCTCGAAGTTCCGGCCGCGTCCGACCTCACCGCGATCCTCGCATGGCGCCCCACCCCCGACACCGCCACCTTGCTCCTCGGCGTGGCGAATTATGAATCCGCCGCGACCAACGACCCAGCCTTGCGCGAGTTCTCGATGAACACCGGCGAGTTCAATGACGGCCTGCTACGTTCCGCGAGCAGCACCGGGCCGCTGGCCATGGCCGACTTCGATGGCGACGGCGATCTGGATCTGTTCGTCGGCGGACGCGTGCTGCCCGGTCGTTACCCCGAGGCTGCGTCTTCCGCGATTCTGCGCAACGATTCTGGCCGGCTGAGGTTTGATGCCGCAGCCAGCCTCGTGCTCACGAACATTGGCCTGGTAAGCAGCGCACTCTTCACCGACCTCAAGGGAGACGGCTGGCCTGATCTCGTGCTCGCCTGCGAATGGGGACCGATCCGCATCTTCCGAAATGAACGCGGAAAACTCACGGAATGGATTCCCCAACTCGAAACGCGAAGCTCACAGCCTGAAACGCGAAACCCATCGGCCAAAGTTGCAAACCTGAAACCGGAAACGCTGAACCTTTTGAGCGGCTGGTGGACGTCGATCACCGCCGGAGACTTCGACAACGACGGACGGCTCGATCTGGTCGCGGGCAATTGGGGGCGCAACCATGCTCAACAACGGTTTCTTGAGGTTCCGCTGCGGCTCTACTTTGGCGACGCCGATGGGTCCGGGTATTTCGCCCTGTTCGAAGCACGCCACGATCCCGGCGTGAGCAAGCTGGTGCCCGCGCGCGACTGGAGGGTGTTAAGTGGAGCAGTTCCCGTATTGCATGATCGCTTCCCAAGCTTCGCCGCCTTCGCCGCCGCGAGCATGGCGGACGTGCTTGCTGCCGGCCTGCCGCCGCTGCGCATGGTCACCGCCGCCACGTTCGACTCGATGCTGTTTCTGAACCGGGGCGATCATTTTGAAGCGCGTCCGCTCCCGGTCGACGCGCAACTCTCCCCGGTGTTCGGCCTTGCGGTGGGTGATCTCGACGGGGACGGCAATGAAGACCTCTTTCTAGTGCAAAATTTCTTCGGCGTCTCCCCTGCTGAAAGCCGTCAGGACGCGGGCTGCGGTCTGTGGTTGCGCGGAGATGGTCGCGGTGGTTTCAAGGCGGCGGCGGCAAGCGAAAGCGGCTTCGCTGTTTTCGGGGAAGGGCGCGGCGCCGCGCTGTGCGACTTCGATCATGATGGCCGGCTGGATGTCGTCCTGGCGCAGAATCGCGGCCCAACCAAATTATACCGAAACAGCGGCGCGCGCTCCGGCCTGCGCGTGCATCTGACTGGATTGGCACAGAATTCCCAGGCCATAGGAGCCGTGGTGAAGTGCCTGTTCCCGGGAGGACGTTCCGGTCCCGCTCACGAACTGAGGCTCGGCGGAGGTTATTGGTCACAAGACTCTGGCGAGATGATTCTGGCCACGCCTGAACAACCGGAATCCTTGGAAATCCGCTGGCCACTTGGTGGGATCGAACAGGTTCCCGTGACAGCCGGAACACGTTTCATCAGCCGGACTCAACCTCTCCGAAGTGGGCGATAGAGCTGGTCTGACACGTCTTCACGACAGTTTCAAACCGACTTCCTTGACTCTGCCCTCGCCGGCGTCCTCCCATCAATATTCCAAACGTTGTCGACCGTCTCGGTCACGGTCATTTAATTCGCCGACGGTCGCGCCGCGGCGGCGGGCCTCGCGCTGATAGTATTCGAGACTGGTTGGTTCCAGGAGCACAGTGATTTCCACAGTCTTCAATGACTGCCGCACCTGGTCCGGGCTGGGCAGGAAATCGAGACGCGCCGGCGCCCCGAGGTTGCCGATGGGTTCACCGTTCAACTCATTCGAGTCAGCGTATTTGATTTTGCGCTTCATACAATTGTTTGCCTTTGCGCCAGCAGCCTGCGCCAATGATTCGGACTCGTTCAGCCCGCCGCGTAAATCGCACCGTGAGAATAGTATCACCCACGCGTCCAAGACGATGCCAGCGGGGTTCTTTTTCAGTTTGACCGAGATCCGGAAGAATCAAGCGCTTCGGATCGGCGAAAGCGGCAATGGCTTCTAGGAACGTGACCCCGTGCTTCGCCCTATTGGAAGCCTCCTTGTCGTCGTCCCACTCGAAGTGTTCACTGAAGATCATGTTTCCTGCCGGAAGATAAACTCGCGGCCATCAAACCGGCGGCACGCTATTCACGTTCGGAATAAACATCCCCTCGACGCTCGTCGGATTGGAGACGGAAGAGCAGCGGTAAATCCCATCAGGGTGATCGGCGATGTCGATGGTGATGCTGGCCGTCGGGTTCAACGCGCCATCATGCCCATCGCTGCCGCTGTTCACTTGTACGTGCGCCGTCGTGCCAGCAAACAATAAGCTGACGACGATTGCCGCAAAGGAGCGCAGAGAGCGCAAGAATGATTTTCCACTGTTGTGTTCCGTGTGTTCTCTGGCGGCCATATTAGGATTCATTTTCATGGTGCTATCCTTACTTCTGTTTGGGCGGTTCTTCGCGCAAAGAGCATGCGGTTTCCTTTTCGCGCGGCGCAGGAGAGACGAACTTCACGCCGCGCGCGGCGGCTTCGCGCTCGCGCTCGCGGATGTGTTCGAAGAGTCGCTTCAAGTCGTAACCTGGTTCGTGCGCGAGGTCGTCGCGCGTCTGGCGGATTTCAGTCAGGATCTTATTTTATTTCATGGCTCAAGATTCCAGCAAATCGAACGGGGTGCAAATCGCGGGACATGGCCAGCCCGCCCGCGTGCAAAGGCGTTCGATCTGCCGACTGATGGCAATGTTGTGGATGTGCGCGCAATTCCAAGTCAGCAGAATATCCATCCGATGCACAGACGCCACCGCGATGTGTGAGGCGTCCACTTCGGCTTTGGTGGGAATCAAGCCCGTCCTGAGAATCCCGGCGGTTAGTTCGCGGACATCTTCCGTCGCCGCCAGGCGCGGCAAACTCAGCATCGCCGCAGAGCGGGCCGCCGCCATCCTGTCATCTCCACGCCCCGCTTCGATGTCCACAAATTCGGATACAAACAACTCGTAATCGCTCCTCCGATGCTCCCACTACTGCCGCGTTGCGGTCTGCTGGCCGTGCATGATCGCGTCCCGGTTCCGCCGCGCGACGAGGTAACTGGGAATGGTGGTCTCAAGATAGAGCCGGGGTTTCAGGTTTTTCTACTTCTGATTAAGTGGTAAGAGCACCAGGACGCGTTTGGCTGACGAGGGTTTCGTGCAATAAGCGGCTTTCGTGATGGACTGCACGGAGCGCTGAGATGAGTGAGGCCGAGTCTTTGGAAGCATTGTCGCGGGACGGTTGGTCGTCAGGATCTCCGAGACCGGCGTCCTTGGCCTGGCGCAGACGATCCTCGATCAGGACGCGCAATTCCGGAGCGTTGTCGATGCCGCGCAAAGTTGCCATGTGGAGATCGGGACCGGAGTGATGAGGGGATTTACTTGCACCGCCACCAGCGGATTGAACCTGGAGGTTGGCGATGCCGAGCATCCGTTGAACGGGACCTTGCGAGATCAAGATGTTTTGGATGTTGGCGAACGTGACAGTCATTTCGCGGACCGAAATAACTCCTTCGCGGACGCGCAAACTGCGGTCAGTGACCACATACCAGCGCTTGTCGAAATCGAGGCGCAAGACCGCCAGTGCAAACAGCCGGAGAACGGCGACGAGGATGAGCCCGAATGCTGGAATCGCCAGCAGCAACCATCCGGCGGAGTTGCCACGCTTCGTGATGGCGAAGGCACCCACCACGGGGCCAATGGAAAGTGCCGCAACCACCGCCGCGGCAAAGACGCTCTTCAAAACCCACAGAAAAAGCAGATACTTGTAGAAATTCGGCGTGGCGCGAAAGACACGCGTGCTGGCTTCATCGCCGGGTGGCGGCTCAGGATCATTGGGAATCCTCAGGAGGCGCTCACAAAGTTGACGGAAAGCGCTATACATGGGGATCGGAAGAGGATGTTGCGACTGCGGCGCGCGATGCTGGCGGAATTTCCAGATGTTGCCGGGTGGCGCGAAGATCATCGCGGATATTGGCAAGAAGAGAGAGGATGGTTGCCAGATCTTCACCCCCCATTCTTTCGCTGGCAGTGCCGGGGCCGGCGGTCGGAACGTTTCGCTGAGGCTGGCAGCCGCGCATGCGGGCATAGAGAAAATCACGAATGACATCGAACTCCTTGAATCCCTCGACGACCAGTTCGGCTTCGGAAGAGCCGGAGGCCGTCTGGATCTGAACTGTGGCCAATCCGAGCCAGCGTTGGATGAGATTTGAGCGTAAGTGAATGTCCTGGATGCGCGCGTATGTGAGATTGACCTCACGGCGGAAGAGGATCCCCACCTTCATGTGGATCCCCTCCTCATCAAAGCGGTACCGGAGCGTGTGGTAACGGAAGTAAAGGTACGGCAGGGCCACCAGCAATCCGGGGCCGGTGAGAATACCGGTGAGGATGTAGTAGGTCAGGAGTGATGGATGAGGCCGCTCCAGGCGGAGGACGACATCGGATGGCGGTTCATGTGTCATGGTTTGACTTTTGAAAAGTAGCGTGGGCTAGTTCGGCACTCAACATCGGAGTGAGGTGTTGGATCTGAGTTGGGTGGCTGTGAACGTTTGCACGGGCAGGCGCCTGGAACGGAAAAGTCCAAGAATGAGACCGAAAACACGCGGGATGCTGACCTCTGTGCGCGCCCAAGATCGAGCCCTCATTGCTGTGGATCCGCTCGGAATGTATTTCGCCTTTGCTCCTCTCAAGAGCCAGCCTCCGAGACTGGTGCGGCTGTCGGATTTTGGCGCAGTCAACACATTGTCGCGATTCTGTCGCGCTATAGGTCCGGCAGGGCGCCACTTTGCCACCTCAACTCCGGAGGGTTGGCGGATTGCAAGTGACGATTTGCCCGCAAGTGAGCTTGCCCTTGGACGTGAATGGGAGATGGGTTACACGCCGACATTCAGTCCTCAAGGAAACATGTTCGCATGGAGTGGTGACAACTGGGTTCTGCTCGCTCAATTGGATGAGGTGAGGCAACGGCTTGCCACGCTGAAACCCGGGAAGTGATCTCGGCGGCGAGCAATCAAGCGATCGAAAATTTTGCGAGCAATGGCTGTGATTTTCCGATCCCAGGATCAGGAAGGAATTGGTTTCGCCGAGAGTTTGCTATTCCTTCGGAAATGCTCCGGTGTGGCAGTTGTTGCAGGAGAAGTCTTCGTTGGGAGCGTCGATGTGGAAGAAGTTATGGCCTTTCGGATTGAGCTTATCCAGTTCAGCGCCGTTTCCTTGGGCCAGGATGGTGTGGCACGCGTTGCAGTCGCTGGCTGCGATCTTCTTCGCGCCATCAGCCGTCTTGTGATTTTCATCATGGCAACGGAAGCAGCCTGGCCATTCCTTGTGGCCCGCATTGTTCGGATAGGCCCGCCAGTCCACTTTCATCTCCGGGAAGAAGCTTTTCTTGTAAATGTCCTGTGCGGCGGCGATGGCGGTGTCGATCTTCGGCGTGCTCGGATACTTGGATTTCAATGTCGAGGAGATTTTTTCGACGCCCTCTGATTGTGTTGCGTGGGGAGCGATCAGTGAGGCGACGACGTTGGATTTAATCCAGGGAATGGTGGGATCAATGTTGCCCAGAGACATCGCGAGATCGACCAGGTCGTTGGGGGCACGGAAATGGTGCGCGGGCCGGTTATGGCACACCATGCAGTCCATGGCGCGAATCTTGTGTTGCGAAGGGTCGTCCTTGAACTCCGCAGTTCGGTACTCGGTGACAGTGCCGTTCGCCTCGGTGAAACGCACCCAGGGGATCACCTGTTGCTTGTCGTCGGTGGCGATGTACTCGATTTTGTTCGCAAGGTTCATGTGCCAGTGAATGCCGCCCGCAGGACCGTGGGTGGGGTCACCGCCACCGACCTTGAGGAGCAGCCGGACACCAAAGAGGGTGTTGGTTTCGTCGGCGAGGTAATGTGTGTAGTTACGTTCCACATTGCCGATATGACGCTTGGGCCAGTGGCATTGCTCGCAAGTTTCCTGATTGATATCGATCTTCCCGCTCAGATGAACCGGGCGGTGGAAGTCGTTGAACGCGGTGGCATAGACTTGATGGAGTCCGTTGAATTTCGCCTTAACAAAACTCTGCGCTTGGGGGCCGATATGGCAGGCAGTACATTCGACTCGCGCGTGAGGCGAATTCTGGTAGGCAACATATTGGGGCTCCATGGGGCCATGACATGCCTGGCCGCAGAACTGGACCGACTTCGTCACTTGATAAGTTTCATAACTTCCCACCGCCGTAATGAGGAGGAACGCTGCCGCACCGAAGGCGAATCCCAGCAGGATCTTCCGATGGCGCGGCTGGGAGATATCAATGGTGAAGGATGTGACGGGAGCACCTGGCACCGCATGACGGGCTCGAAACCGGTGCCGGATCCTTCCCACCACCATGAGGAATGCACCTGCCAGAAAAAAGAACGGTGCGACCAGATATGTGAGGATTCCCAGATAAGGGCTCTTCACTGCGGCGAAGAAATCCAGGGTGAACAGCAGGAAAAACGCGAACCAGCTTGCAATGACAAGAATGGCGCCCGCAAGGCCGGTCCAGTTTGGGACCAGGCGGGCGAAGAAGGGCTTTCTTTCCGGGGTCGAGTTCATGGTGCGTGACGATGGTTACGCGTCGGACCGTTTCCAAATCAATTTTGTTTCCGGGGCGCCTGGACGTTTTCGGCGCTCATTGCCCAAGTTATTTACTGGATGTGGCGAATGCTCCGCCCCACCGGAATTGGCTTGTCCAACGCATGAATTGTGCAGTGACTGGTTGAAATAGTCATTTGAAAGGTTATCAATGCTGAACAACCGCGATGGGCATTCATCTGAAACCACCCATCGCCATGCATTGTCACTAATTAACATGACACCCAGTGTATCCGTTTTCTGCGCGCTCCTCCTTTCCTGCATGGCTGCTCACTTTGGCGTGTCAGCTCAGTCGGCAGGGGAGCGGACTTCACCAACGCTCATCAAAGTGCTGGAGGATGAGATCGGGCATTCGATGAAGAATCTGTCCACCAAGGATGGTGTCCGGCCTTACTTCATTTCTTTCACGATCACGGACATCGCATCCGCATCGGTCAGGGGCAGTCTGGGGTCGGTTCAGCGAAGCGAGCAGGTTCGCGAGCGCTCTCTGGATGTGGATCTGAGGGTTGGTGACTACGCGCTGGACAGCACACATCAAATTCGCGGACGCGCGGACGCAGGCCGCTTTGGGCGCTCTTCGGGTGCCAGCGGCATGGCCCCGCTCGAGAATGACCCACTTGCCGTCAAGCACGCGCTTTGGCAGGCCACGGACCGCGCTTTCAAGTCGGCCGTGGATCGGTTTGAGCGTGTCAAGACGGACCTCAAGACAACCGTCGAGGAGGAAAACAAAGCGAACGATTTTTCCCGCGAGGATCCTGCCGTGTATTCCGAACCGGATGCCAAACTCGAATTGGACCGGGATTTGTGGGCGCAGCGTATCCGCAACGTTTCACGGATCGCGTTGAAGTATCCCACAATTTACGATTCCGGAGTTGCCGTGCTTGGTGCCGCAGAGAACCGCCAGATCGTCAGCAGTGAAGGAACCCGGATCAACACTGCGAGCAGACGTCTGCGAGTGGTGGCGTCCGCCAACACCAAGGCCGAGGATGGCATGGACCTTGGCCAGAGTTTCATCTTCAATGCCGCAACCGAGGCCGGACTGCCCTCCGAGGAGAAGGTGAGAGCGGAGTTTCAAAAAGTCATCGACATGACGCTGGCTCTTCGCGCGGCTCCTGTCGTCGAGCCTTACACAGGCCCCGCCATCCTCCGCAATCGTGCCAGCGGCGTATTCTTTCACGAGATTTTCGGCCACCGGATCGAAGGCCATCGACAAAAGGACGTTGAGGAAGGGCAGACTTTCACGAAGATGATTGGCAAGCCGGTGTTACCCGACTTCCTGAGCGTCGTGGACGATCCAACGCAAGCGCGCTTCCGGGACGAGGATCTGCGCGGCTATTATCGGTATGACGACGAAGGCGTTCGCTCCTCTCGTGTCAAACTTGTCGAGGACGGAATTCTCAAGACATTCCTCCTCTCTCGCTCTCCTGTGATGGGCTTCGCAAACTCGAACGGTCACGGTCGCCGCGAGCCGGGCCGTCAGGTCGTATCGCGCCAGGGAAACTTGATGGTGAATTCGACCAAGACCGTGCCTTTCGCAACGCTGCGCGAAATGCTCGTCGCGGAGTGCAAGAAACAAAAAAAGCCCTACGGCTATCTTTTTGAAGATATCACTGGCGGTTTTACCACGACGTCCCGTGGCGGGCCGCAGGCGTTCAAGGTCATTCCTGTAGTGGTTTACCGGATCCATGCGGATGGCCGGCCCGATGAGTTGGTCCGGGGCGTGGATATCGTAGGCACGCCACTGTCGTGCTTCTCCAAGATCGTGGCCACGGGTGACGATCCGGATGTTTTCAACGGAAGCTGCGGAGCCGAGTCGGGCTGGGTTCCTGTTTCCGCCGTGTCGCCAAGCATTCTTGTCGAACAAATCGAAATTGAAAAACGGGAGCGTTCGCAGGAACGTCTTCCAATCCTGCCCTCACCCATTTCCGCAAAGGAATAACTCCATGAAACGAATCAGAAAATTCTTGCAGGCGGCGTTGCTGATCGGTTGTGGATGCGCGGCCCTGGCAGCACAATCCGGTGATGATGCCATCTTCAAGGCATTGAACGATGAGATGCAGCGGTCGATGTCCTTGCAACTCGAGGGTCTCGACAAGCCATACTTCATTCAATACGACGTGGCCGACACCACCACTCATCACGTGAACGCCAGCTATGGCGCGCTTTCGAGCTCCGGACAGAATCACGTGCGAGTGCTTCACAGCATGCTTCGTGTTGGATCGCATCAGCTCGACAATGCAAATTTCTCCAATCCACGTGGCGGTGGACGATCGGGACTCTCTGCCAGCGCCGAACTCCCGACGGACGACGATTACGATGTTCTAAGACATGCAATCTGGCGCGCCACCGACTGGCAGTACAAGGAAGCCGTGGAAACCTTGACTCAGAAACGTGCCTACCTGAAAGACCGCAACGGCGAGGATCGTCCTCCCGATTTCGTCAAAAACGAGCCTGTCAGCATTTTGAAAGATCGTGTCAGCCTGGTTTTTGATCGAGCCGCCTGGGAAGAGTATGCCCGGCTCATCTCGACGCGCTTCCGTGATATTCGTCACATTCAGAGTGCGGATGTCAGCCTGGTGGCCGGTGCGGAGAATCGTTACATGGTCAATTCCGAGGGTTCGCGTTCGCGCCAGGGCAGCAGCGAGACGCTGCTCCGCATCACAGTCCAGGCGCAGGCAGAGGATGGCGAACGGTTCTCGGATGCACTTTCGTATTACGCGCCCACACCGGACCAGCTTCCTAAAAGTGAGGAGGTGCTGGTGGACGTCAATAAACTCGCTGACCGGCTTGCGGCGACCATGCGTGCGCCTTTTCTCGAGGATTACACCGGCCCGGTGCTCTTCGATGGCCTGGCTTCCGCCCAACTCTTCCGCCAGCTCCTTGCCCGTGGGATCATCGCACAGACCGATCCCGTAGGAATGCAACGACGCGGCGCAGCAGGCGCGGAAGATCTGGAGGGGCGTTTGGGCAAGCGGATACTGCCTCAGACTTTTCAAATTTACGACGACCCGCGCGAGGCGAAATTCCAGAACACATTTCTCGCCGGCCATTACCTTTACGACGATGAAGGAGTCGCCGCCCAGCGCGTGAACATCGTCGTGGATGGTAAACTGGAAGGAATGGTCACCTCGCGTACTCCCACCAAGCTTTCCTCAAAGTCCAACGGACACGGACGCCGCGGCGGTAATGAAGCACCGCGCGCCTCGGTAGGCTGTCTTTACGTCGAATCCACGAAGCCAGAGAGCCCGGAGAATCTGAAAAAACACCTCCTTGAAGCTGCCGACGCCGAAGGGTTGAAGTTTGGCCTTCGAGTCACCAGCCTGGCAAGCCGCACCGGTGGTGGTGGCGGCGGGCGCGGCGGGCGTGGTGGTGGTCGCGGTGGCGGTACAGCCCGTTCCGTCGGCGATCCAATTGCGATCTACAAAGTTTACGTGGCGGATGGCCGCGAAGAGCCTGTTCGCGGATGTGAATTCAACTCCGTCGATGTCCAGAGCCTGAAGAAGATTCTGGCAGCTGGCAGCGTGCGAACCGTTCAGAACAGCGTCATCGGTGCCACACCATCCTCATCGATAATCGCTCCGTCTGTTTTAATCGGCGAAATCGAACTCTCCCGGATCAAACAGGAAGCTGAGAAGAAACCGGTCCTTGAAGCGCCTCATGCGCGAAAGTCGCCGTAGGAGCGGATTCGCCTCGTCTGGGAGAGTAACGCGGTTCGGCAATCAGGTCAGATTTACTGCCTCCTTCGTCTCCGGTCTGGCGATGTACCCGAAGTTCAATGCTTCAGAGTTCCCATCTGGTCGCCGACTTGCGCATACAACTCGCAACGATCGCGGCCACCGTCCAGAAGATCATCATTCAGGAGCACCCGGCCTGGCTCAAAAATAGTGATGACCGAGGATCCTCCAAATTTGAAGAATCCCCTCTCAGCTCCCTTGGCGGCATGAGTGCCGGGGTGGAACGTGTAATTAAAACTTCCGACACACGTGGCTCCAATTTCGAGCATCAAGACTTCGCCGAATGCAGTTGATTGGATCCGGCAGATAGCCCGTTTGTTTTGAGAGAAGATGTGGATGTTCTGACGCAGTGCGATCGGGTTTACCGAGAACAGCGGGCCATTGATCAGCCGCGGCGTGTCTGGTGTTCCGGCGACTGGAAAATGGAACCGGTGATAATCCACCGGGCAGAGCCGCGAGAGGACGAGCGAGCCGTCTTGAAATCTTTTGGCGAGCGTTCGATCACCCAGCAACTCTCCAAGGCCGAACACTTCACCTTTCACGAAGATCCCCCCCGCCTTCGAAATGTCGCTGAACCCCAAATGCCTCCCATCCGCCGGGAACACCGCTACATCCTCGCGGGCATTGACCGGGCGTGCTGAAGCTTTCAGGCGGCGATGGAAAAATTCGTTGAAAGTTCTGAAGCTAGAAGGCGGATCTGCGAACTCTGCGGTGTCCACGTGAAACTGTTTGATGAATGGCTGGATCTTTTTCCTGCTCGCAGGGCGATCCATGCGCCAGCCATACCAGTGCGAGAAAATCGAGCGCTTGACCAAGGCGTGGAGAGCGAGTTTCCCAAGTGGATTGCCGTAAATCCATTGGAGGAATCCTGCGCCGTACACTTCCTCAGCTTCCAGCTTTTGGGAGTAACGGTTGAAGAATTGAATTGGTTCGGAAGGCATAGACCTGCGGGATACTTCGCCGCAGAACCTCTGCTCGCGACAAGCTCAAACTCAAGTAATCAACCGCTCGGTGCCGGGAGTCGGCTAATCCAGTTTAACTTCGTCGAAGCGTGATTCGCTAAAATCCAACCGGTAGATCATGCCTTCGTAGCCGATCACGTAGATGTTGCCTGCTTCATCGGCGCCGAAAGAGACGAGTCCTAGCGGCACCGTGCCGATCTGGCGAACGGATTTTAGTGTTCCGTTTTCCTGGGTCACTCCAAAGATTCGTTTCGACGTGTAATCACCGCACAGGTACACGCCGTAAAACGTGGATTGTTTATCGCCGCGATAGACGAAGCCACCTGTGATCGAGTTGCCGTGTTTCCGTTTGTAGGCGAAGACAGGTGGTGTGAATTTCTGGCCTTCCTTTCGATACTGGTTGGAGAACGGCTCGTATCCCTCATACACATTCCAGCCGTGGTTTTCGCCGCGATGGACGATGGCCACCTCTTCTTCTCGATCCTGCCCGACGTCCGCGAGCCAGAGATCGCCGGTGACGCGATCGAAGCTAAAGCGCCAAGGGTTGCGAAAACCGTAGGCCCAGATTTCTGGTCGTGCGTCCACCCGACTGCGGAACGGATTGTCGGCGGGAATGGCGTAGGGTCTACCGTCTTCCGTGCGGTCCACGTCGATCCGCAGCAGTTTGCCGAGGAGCAGTTGCAGATTCTGGGCGTGCCCGTTGGGATCGTTGTGCGGGCCGGTGTCGCCCATGACAATGTAGAGAAAGCCATCCGGTCCGAATTGCAGGCAGCCACCGCTATGATCCTCGGCAACGCTCTCGATCTTCAAAACCCGTCGAGGCGGCTGTCCTGAGTCGCCTTTGAAGTCCGCCGCGAATTGTTTCTCGACGATGACGGTGGCAACCCGGCCGCTCTCGAAGACCTGATACTTGAGGTAATACTTCCGGTTCTCGTGAAACTTCGGGTGAAACGCCATGTCGAGCAGACCGTTCGGCCCGCGCTCACTGAACACTTCGCCGGTGAGATCGGCGAAGGTGGCTTTGTCTTCGCCCGTCGAGGTCTTCTCCATCCGCCAGATCATCCCCTTTTGATGCAGCACCAGGAAAACATTGCTGAAGCCTGGCACCTGATGAAGCGCGGTCAGTCCCGTCTGGACGCGCGAACTCGGCAGTTTCAGTTCCTGGGAGAAGAAGGGTCGGGCGGTCACGGGCTTCGCGATCGAGGGAATGAGGACGGGCATGCCGTGATTGCTGGCAAGTGTGGATTCCGGCTGCCGCAACGTCGCCAGATACTCGGTAAGGTCGGTGAATTCCTGGAGCGAAAGACCCGCCTGCACACATTCTGGCATGAGCGAAATCGTACTGCCCCGCTTCTCCCTGATGTCAGCGGTGGCGATGGACACCAGTTTGCCATCCGCCCCCATCAATTGCAGACCGGCGTCCGTCGCTTGTTTGAGAATGCCCTGATATTCCGCCCCGGATTTCGTCTCCACGATGAATGTGCCATAGCCCGGAGAAATCGTGGCCGAGGGCACCAGCACCGCCTCCACGAGATCGCGGCGTCCGAATTTGTCTCCCACCGCAAACAGATCCGGCCCGGCCTTGCTGGCACGGCCATCGATCGAATGGCATTTCGAACAAGCAAGTTTCTGCTCGTCCGCAAACAATCTGGCACCGCGCGCGACATCTCCCTCACGAGTCAGGGCATGCTTGCGATAATCCTCCTGGCTGAAACCTCCCGCAGGAACCGCAGTCGGTGGCGCCTGGGCAGGAATTCGCAGTCCGGCGCTCCCTAGAAAAGCGAGTGTGAGCGAGGGAAGGAGGAAGTGTCGAATCAGAGTCTTCAATTGAATGGCGAGAGTGAAGATTTTCCCCAACACGGGTCAAGCTCTCAGTCGTTTTGCATCAACCACCACTCGGCCATGAGGAACGGTAGGCGGCTTGTGCCAGATTCAAACTTCCTTCACCATGCCCCAGTACACATCGAGCCGCTCCTTCAGGTAAAGTCTGAGCGCTTTGACGAGTGTCTTGCTTTCCAGCCGCTGTCCAGCGGCGACAATCTGCTTGAGCGTCATGTTTGGACGCACCAGAAAACTATCCTGAGCAATGATCGGCCCCTCATCGAGGTGCATGCTGACGAAATGCGCGGTGACACCCACGATCTTCACTCCATGCTCATACGCCTGTCGATAGGCCTGTGGTCCGGGGAAGCTCGGTAGCAAGGAAGGATGGATGTTGATGATCTTGTTTTTGTAGCGCCAGACAAACGTTGGCGACAAAATCTTCATGAATCGTGCGAGCACGACGAAGTCGATCTGGTGCTCGTCGAGCACTTCAACCGCCCGTTTCTCCGCCTCATCCCGCTCCATCCACGGCACTGTCACGAAAGGCAGATCGTGGTGCTTGGCAAGCGGCTCCAGTTCTCGTCGGTTCGAAATCACCAAGGCTGCTTCCACGCCCAAGCGTCCAAGTTTCAACGCGGCCATGACAGCCTCGAAACAATGCGGTTCACGAGTGACCATGATGGCCATACGCTGCTTTCGGTGGGAATCGGTCAGCCGAAAGGTGATCTCCATCCCCAGCGCGGTTGCCAGTTGCTCAAGACCAGACTTCACAGATGCCCCATCACAATCACGCTTCTGCCATGAGGCTTGCAACGTCATGCTGAACTGCCCGCGCGTGACCTGTTCCTCGAGCGCTTCGATATTTGCGTGCTGCTCGAAGAGGAAATTGGTCACCCGTGCAATGACACCCGTCTTGTCACGTCCTATGACTGTGATGGTCGCGAACTGTTTCATGATTCAATAATCAAACGAAAGTCGTGCTCCAATCAAAGACGAAAGATTCGGAACAATGCCGATCGAGGAACAAATGCACACGAGAAGATCGATTTTGCTGAGGTATGGCGATCTGGTCTCCCATAAGTGCGACAACGGTCGAGGGGAAATGGGGGTCACTTTCTGGGAGCCACGTACATATCGCCGTCGTGAAGACGCTGGACGATCATGTCCACCGTCCGGTCGATGGAGCCTTGATTCTGTCGTACGACTTTGAGGGCGTTCTGGCCGAGGGATTCACGTCTGTCCCCGTCTTTCAACAGGTCTCGGATTGCCTGCTCCAAACTCCTTGCATCACTCACTTGAATGGCGCCCTGTTGCTCGACGAACGTCGCGGCGATCGATTTGAAATTCTGCATGTTGGGGCCGAACACAATCGCCTTCCCGAGCGCCGCCGGTTCGATTGGATTTTGTCCGCCTTCTGCAGTGAGGCTCTTTCCGACAAATATCACCGAGGCGGGCTGATAAAAATACTTCAGTTCACCGGTGGTGTTGACGAGGAGACATTCCGCTTCGCCGGGATTGAGCCGGGTGGTCGCGCTGATCTCAGTGCGATAAACAAACTTCACGCCGCGTTGCTTGAGTTGTTCGCCCACTTCGCGTCCTCGCTCAAAGTGGCGGGGAACGACGATCAGGAACAAATTGGGAAACTCGCCGCGCAATCGTCGGACAATGTCCGCGAGGATGACTTCCTCGCCAGCATGTGTGCTCCCGCCCACCAGGACTGGCGCTTCCGGAGGAACCCCCAATTGTCGCAGGAGCACGCTGACATCCATCAAGGGACGTTCCTCGACTTTCGCAGCGTCGAACTTGAGGTTTCCAACGACCCGGATCGCATCTTGTGCGCAGCCGATGGCCCGCAGGCGTTGGGCATCTGTCTCGTTCTGGACGCCAACACCGGCAAAGGAATTGAAGAGCTCTCTGAACAGAAAGCCGAAACGTCTGTATCCGCGAAAAGAGCGTTCAGACATCCGGGCATTGACCAGGAAGACGGGGATCCTGCTGTCGCGTGCGCGCCAGAGGAAGTTCGGCCAGATCTCGGCTTCAACGAGCACGATTGCCTCGGGGTGAAGAGTGCGCATCGCCTTGGAGACCACGCCGCGAAAATCAACCGGGTAATAAATCTTGCTGATGTGACTGGGGAGCTTGCGACGCAACTCGCCCATGCCGGTGGATGTGGTGGTGGAGACAACGATCTTGACGTTGGGCAACCGGGGTTCGAGCGCTCGAATCAAGTGCGTGCAGATGTTGACCTCTCCCACGCTGACGGCGTGAATCCACAGCACATGACTGTTGGTGACCGATTGTTTGACCTTCCCGTCGAAGCGTCCGAATCGCTGGCCGAATCCTTGAGTCCACTTCCCACGACGCCACATCTTTAAGAAGTAGAAAGGCGCCGAGAGAACGAAACACACATAAAACAGCAGATTGTAAAGGTTTCGCAACATCTCGATCTGGAAAGTAAACGTCGGGAATCGCCCGCTCTTGATAACCAGGGCCAGTCGTGATCAACCCCTTGATGTTTCGCATTCTGGCGAAACACTTTTCCCGCCCACTCCAATAATCGTGGCAACTCAAGAGCAAGCGGCTGACATTTTCAAGATCAGAGTGCGCTCTTTTCGTGTCGGCTCGTTATGAACCCACTCTCTGACTACTGATAGTGCGGCGGTTTGGGGTTCGTGGCGCGGATCCGTTCAAGTTCGATGGTCTCGACAGCTTCCGACATCTGGCGGTTTTGGGCCTGTAACCGGGAAAGCACACGACTCTGTTCAGTGACCACCTTGTTCAGTTCCTCGTACAGGTGTTCGATGTGAGCAAGAGATGATTCCAGTTTTTGGAGACGATCCGAAAGCGCAATTTCCATAGGCAGACAGTACCGCCAGCGTGGCAAAGTGGCACGCACTTTGGCAGTTTCCTCTTCCAGCCTTCAACCTGATAGGGATCTTAATGTGACGGAGATCAATCGCGCATGAAAGACCATGATCAAGAAACTCCTCAAACTTTGGTATCGACCGAGCGTGACTTTCCCCACAGGTCCGAATCAACCATCTTCGAAATCGGGCAGCTCCAGGCTCCGCCAACAGTACCAGGAAGCGATTGTGGCATACGGACGCCAGGGCTCCGCGATTCTTTGGCTGGCCTTCTTGTCCGGAAGCTCAGGGAGATTGTAAATTTTCCTGAGCGCATTGCGTATTCCAAGGTCGTCATGTGGGAAGACGTCAAGCCGTCCAAGGGAAAACATGAGAAACATCTGCGCCGTCCAGACGCCAATGCCCTTCACTTGGATCAATTCCGCGATAACTCCCTCATCGTCGCGCCGGGCGATTGACCGAAGCCGCACCTCACTTCGCTGGACTTTGCCCGCCAAATCTCTCAGGTATGTTTGCTTCTGACCAGACAGTCCGACGCTTCGAAGCGCCTCGGATGAAAACCTCAAAAGTTTCTCGGGCGTGATTCTGCCGGGCGCTGCCAGGCGTTCGAGCCGCCGCCTTATGGATTGAGCGGCGCTGCCTGAAATCTGTTGTGAAATGATGGATCGAACGAGTGATCCAAACCGGTCCGAGTGCGGCTTCAGACGAAATGGACCCACGCAGTCGATCACTTGTCGGAGTATCGGGTCGGCACCGCGCAAATGACGCAAGCCGTCCCGAACCAGGATTTCATTTACGTTCATAAAGTGGAGAAATTGCCGTCCGTCCATTACCACTCGGAGACCTCGGTCCAGAGAGGTTTCAGATCCTCATCCTTGAGCGCCATTCTTTTGATCTCCGATTTTCCGCCGATGGCGCGGGCACCCAACAACCATGCGCGGGCTCCATCCAGTTGCCCGAGCTGACAGGCGTAGCAGGCGAGGTTGTAAGGGATGGTCGGCTCCCCTGGAAATTTCATCGCCGCTGGCAAAAGCGCATCCCACGCGGACTGGAGCCCGCCACCGGTGACTCTGCGCAAGGCATACGCCCGGTGAAGCCATCCCGAGGCGCGCCCTGGCTCAGTTTCCACCAGCCGCTGGGCGACTTCCAGAGCCTGCTTCCAGTCATCGACCCTGGCGGCGATGGCCCACCGCACTTCGAGCACATCCGGATGAGTGGCAGTGGCAGGTGAAAGTTTTGCGAGTTCTGTCAGTGCCTCGGTAGCATTTCCCAGTTCCAACCAACCGGTTGCAAAACCGAGATGATGGGTGTCCGGGGCAGTCAGTTTGTCCATCTGCCGCCAAAAGTAGTCACGGCAGCAACTCAGGACAAGAGGAAGGAATTCGGAAGTCGAACTGATGAACCCTCGCTCCACAAGCCAACGCGGCGAAACAGGCGGGGAGCTAAGTCAGCCTCATGGTAAACCCGCCGCTGGCAACAAGGTCGCAGAGGTGCGTCCTCCGCCAGGAACCTAAACAGAAAGCTCCACCACTCGATCCTGGATCTGACCGGACCAGCGGGCCACATAACTGAGGATTCGATAGATCTGCTCGAGACGTTCCAGGGGTAACTGGCTTGCACGTTGCAAATTGCCGGAAGGCGGCGCGCTGTTGAACACGGGAGTCATGCAAGCCAGCTCGGCACCGAGTTCATCGCGCTTTGCATTCAAAGTTCGTTGAAGCGCTTGAAGTTTGTCCGTCCATTCCATCCCTTTCTCGAAGAACTGAACCTTCACCAGCGGCGAAGTGACCTTGCCCCGTTCCGTGAGGAATACATCCACGTCGCGGCACAGTTGGCCGACTTCGACGAACAGATCCATGGTGCCCGGCGGAATACGCTGGATGTCGGAAGGCCTGCTACCCTGTTCCAATTCCAACAAATGCAGCAGTCGGTCCTTTGTCTCGCGGAGGCACGAGTAGGCGGCATTCAATACGGCGTAGCGGTGGTTGGCTTCAGCTTTTACTTCCTCGGAGGCTCCATGCACGCGGTCGGGATGCAGGTCGGATGAGAGTGTCAGAAATCGATTTTTCAACTCATCCACGTCCAACCAGGGCAGGCGGGGCTGCTTCAACAGAACGAAGTAATCAGTCATCAGAGAAGGCGTCGATCGATCGAGACCATGAAGCCGGTCACGCTGCGCTCACGCGCTGAAGCTTTCACCACACGAACAGCTCGCGGCGGCATTGGGATTCTTGACTTTGAACCCGCCACCTTGCAGCGCGTCGATGTAATCCAGTTCCGATCCGGTTACGTAAAGAGCGCTCTTCGGATCGACGACAACTTTGACGCCACTGCTCTCGACAAGAATGTCGCGGTTGGCAGGCTGATCCTGAAGATCCATTTTATACTGCAAGCCGGAACATCCCCCACCCACGACCGCCACGCGAAGAACGCCCGAAGGCCGGCCCTGTTTGGTCAGAAGGGATGAGACCTTTCCCGCGGCGCTGGGTGTGACTTTGATCAGGCGTTCGTCACCCACCCGGAAAGCCGGCTGCGCGGTCTGTATTTTGGTTGTAGCGGCGATCATAAATTCAATGGGTCGAACCATAGCCGCCCGACCGGGCAGCGTCAACCAGCGCCCCCTCCCGCTGTTTGACAGGTCTCATCCGATTACTATAGTGCCAGCCCTTTTATGAACCGTAATCCGCATGTGGCTGTGGTCGGTGCGACGGGTGCCGTCGGCATCGAGATGATCAAGACCCTGGAGAAGAGAAATTTTCCGGTGGGGAAACTGACGTTGCTGGCGTCCGCGCGATCCGTGGGAAAGAAATTGAAATTCAAGGGCCGAAGTGTGGCCATCCAGGAACTCAAGAAGGATTCGTTCAAAGGAATCGATATTGCCCTGTTTAGTGCCGGAGGGAGCATATCGAAGGAGTTTGGACCGATCGCAGCCAAGGCGGGCTGCGTGGTGGTGGACAACTCGAGCGCGTTTCGCATGGATCCCGATGTGCCTCTGGTCGTTCCCGAGATCAATGCGGCGGATGTGAAGAAGCACAAGGGGATCATCGCTAATCCGAATTGCACCACCGCCATCACCTTGATGGCTCTCTACCCGCTGCACAAGGCTTTCAGGGTAAAGCGCATTTTCGCATCGAGTTATCAGGCCGTGTCTGGAACCGGGGCAAAGGCGATCGAGGAACTGAAACGGCAGGTTGAACAGATCGTGAAGAAGCAGCCGGTGACGAAGGAAGTGTATCCTCACCAGATTGCATTCAACGTTCTGCCCCAGGTGGACTCGTTCCTCGACACCGGCTACACCAAAGAAGAAATGAAGATGGAGAACGAGGGCAGGAGGATCATGCATCACCCTACCTTCCGGGCGAGCGTCACGTGCGTGCGCGTTCCGGTCTATCGCTCACACTCGGTTGCGGTGAGCGCGGAATTTGTGAAACCAGTCACGGTCAAGGCAGCCCGTAAGATCCTCCTAAAGGCTGCGGGTCTGGATGTCATCGATGTCCCGGAAAAACAGGAATACCCCATGCCTCTTCACACTTCGGAGAAGTATAATTGCGCCGTGGGGCGCCTTCGGATGGACTGCGCACTAAACAACGGCCTATGCTTCTGGGTAAGCGGTGATCAACTCCTTAAAGGTGCCGCATTGAACGCCGTTCAGATTGCGGAAGAGCTTCTGAAATAAGTTTCATCGCGAGCGCTGT
Organism: Pedosphaera sp.; assembly: GCA_009695275.1. GTDB lineage: Bacteria > Verrucomicrobiota > Verrucomicrobiia > Limisphaerales > F1-12-MAGs170 > F1-120-MAGs170. The sequence continues at coordinate 25,665 of SIBF01000044.1, forward strand.
GCCCGGCGGAAGCAGGCAACTTGCTCATCTGCCGGCTGGATCGTGCATCCGGCCGGCAGATTTTCCTTTTGGCTTGCGCCAGGATTTTGCGAGATTGAGCCATGTCGTCCACGGGAACTTACGCTCGAAACCCTGACATCCATGGATGGTTCACACCGTGGCGCTTCGGATTGCTGATGGCGATGGCGATCGGTGCTGTATTTCCGCAGGTGATATTCGGAGGCGAGACTTTCTTCTATCGCGACTTTGGCGTTCTGGCGTATCCGTCAGTTTTTTATCATCGTGAGTGTTTCTGGCGCGGTGAGCTGCCGCTATGGAATCCTCTCAGCAATTGCGGCGCGCCTTTTCTCGCACAGTGGGGAACAATGGTGCTGTATCCATTCTCATTATTTTATCTTTTGTTACCGCTGCCATGGTCGCTAAACGCGTTCTGTCTTGGGCACCTGTTTCTAGGCGGTATGGGAGCGTACTGGCTGGCGTCGAGCTGGACTCGCAATCGATTCGCCGGGAGCGTGGCTGGATTTAGTTATGTGTTCAGCGGTGCCATGTTTTCGTGTCTGCTCTGGCCGAACTATGCGGTGGCGCTGGGTTGGATGCCGTGGGTGGTGTGGTCTGCGGAGCGAAGCTGGCGCGATGGCGGACGATGGGTGGTGTTGGCTGGATTAATCGCGGCGATGCAGTTGCTGGCAGGTGTGCCGGAGGTGGTGATGTTGACCTGGCTGCTTGTCGGCGGGCTGCTACTGGTGGACGTGTTTGAGGGGGGATTCAATCGCTTGGTGGCGATAAGGCGGATTTTCGTCGTGATGCTGATCGTGGCAGGTTTGACGGCAGCGCAAATCCTCCCATTTTTGGAATTGATCCAACATTCCCAACGAGACCGTGCTTTTGCGACAGCCAAGTGGTCCATGCCTGTTACTGGCATCGTGAATTTTCTCGTTCCGATGTTTCACAACTTCCGAACTCCACAGGGAATTTACTTCCAGGTGGGACAGCAATTCTTGTCATCGACCTATCTGGGAGTTGGGACGCTCGCGCTGGCCGCCTGCGCTCCACTCATTATTCGCAACAGACGGGCTTTGCTGCTTTCGTTGCTGGTTGTTGTCAGCGTCGTCTTCGCCATCGGGGATAACGGGCCAATCTATCGAGGGATCAAAAGTGTATTTCCACTCATGGGATTCGCCCGTTATCCGATCAAGTTTCTTCTGTTGGCTGCGTTTACGGTGCCGCTGCTGGCGGCGATGGCAGTGGCAGCAATTTCCGAATCAAGAGCAGGTGAGAAGTGGGGCAGGGGAGTCAGCAGCCTCATCGCCGTGGCCTGCGCGAGCTTGTTTGGGATCGGTGTGATATTGATGTTCGCTCGGAAAAACCCCTTTCCCGGCGACGAATGGCCCGTCATCCTGGTGAGCGGGTTGTCACGAGCGTTGGTTTTGACGCTCATCTTCGCACTGGTCGCGGCTCTGCGCACAAGGCTGGCACATCTGGCTGCGGGCGGAATTCTGCTCCTCATTGTAACCGATGCTGCGAGCCACACTCCCCGCCAGAACCCGACGCTCCCATCCAGAGTTCTGGCGCCGGGCTTGTGGGAAACTGTGCATCGCTTCCTGCCTCCCAAAGTGGGTGAGTCGAGGGTGATGATCAGCCCTTCCGCCGAGGAAGCTCTGCTCAAGAGCGGAGTCACGGACTTCGAATCGGATTTCCTGGGCAAGCGCCTGGCGGGTTGGTCTCATTTGAACCTGATTGAAGCCGTGCCGAAGGTGAACGGGTCATCCACATTGCAAGTGCGCGAACAGGCCCAGGTGCAGTCGTTGCTTTATGGGACAACGAACCAGGCATGGCCCGGGCTTCTGGATTTTCTTGCTGTGTCGTACATCTCATCGGAGAGCAATGCCCTGGTATGGGTGAGACGCACGACTCAATCGCGACTGGTCAGTATTGGCAAACGTCCAGTTTTCACGGCACCTGGGTTGCCTGGTTACTTGACTGACACTGCCTTTGATCCCCGGCTTGTCGTGTGCCTTCCATCAGCGGCAGCGCAGGTGGTCACGGCTGGTGAGGTGACTGGTGCGAAAGCGACATTGGAGACTTTCGTAGCCAATCGGGTTCTCTGTGAGGTGGAAACACCTGGGCCCGCCATCCTCAGTGTGGCGCAGAGTTATTACCCGTCGTGGCGAGCAACCGTGGATGATCAACCGGTGAAGCTCTGGCATGCAAACCACGCCTTTCAAGCCATCGAAGTTCCAGCAGGCCGTCACCGGGTTGAGTTCAAGTACGTCGATCGCCCCTTCCAACTCGGGTGTGGCGTGTCTGTTGTGACGCTTTTATTCTCGGGCTTCATTTGGTGGCGATCTCGGCGGAAGCTGGAACGTCCGCCCGAAAATAAATCGAGCCCGGACGTGTAAAACATCCGGGCTCGAGTGATTCTTCTAAGTCAGCAATTCCTACAACGTATGTCCGGCGATTGTGCAGGTCGCCGGAGTTTTAACCGCCTGAAAGTCGTAAGCTCCGCTTGCCGGACATGCAGGCATTTTCTTGATATAAGCGTCCGAACCGATCAGGTCGGTCACGGTGGGGACTGCATCAAGCGATCGAGCGTGCTCCAATCCCCAAACTTGTTTGGCGCTTTCGATCTTGTTTAGATTGGTGATGCATACCCGGGTTTGTGACGTGGACCGCGCACGGATGAGGTTCGGGAGGGACATGGTCGCCAGCATCCCGATGATGCCCATGACAGTCATGATTTCGATGAGCGTGAAGCCCGCTCGGTTATTGCGTAGAACCATGCCTATCCGGTTGTTACCCTCACCCGCAACAGCTAGGGTGCGTCCATTCGCCAGAATAAAGTCCAGCGTAGGTTGGAGCCGCTACATCTCCTGCGATTCCAAGCAGGGAGCGGAACGCGTTGAACGGGTAGAAGCGGCGGT
>SIBF01000045.1 GCA_009695275.1 Pedosphaera sp.
GTTTTATTCATAAGATCACTGTTTTGTTTCGTTTTTTAGAATCTGCGTAACAGCTTTGGCAATCATCGATTCTTCGTCCGTCTTGATGACCCGCACGCTGGTTCGACTTGCAGCTTTCGAAATTACGGGCGCGCTCGTTTGATTGAGCGCCGCATCCATTTCAATGCCAAGGTACTCAAGCCCGACGCAGATTCGGCCGCGCACCTGCCAGGCGTTCTCGCCGATGCCGCCGGAGAAGACAAGGGTGTCCAAACCACCGAGCGCCGCCGCAAAACCGCCAATCCATTTCTTGGTTTGATAGCAGAAGAGCGCGACAGCTTCCGCCGCGCGAATGTCGCCGGCTTCTCGTTCCAGCAAATCCCGCATATCGGAGCTGGTCTCGGAGACACCGAGCAATCCCGATTCGCGATTAACCATCGTGTGAAATTGCTCGGGCGTCATCCTCGCTGTGCGCGCCAGATACCAGACCAGCCCGGGGTCTAGATCGCCCGACCGCGTGCTCATGGGCAAACCCGCTGTCGGCGTGAACGCCATGCTGGTGTCGATGCACCTGCCGCCGCGCACCGCCGCGAGGCTCGCGCCATTTCCTAAATGAGCGAGAATCACCCTGCCTTCAGCTGCCGCAGCGCCACCGACTCTGCCGAGTTCCTCAAGGAGAAAGGCGTACGAAAGTCCGTGAAAGCCGTAGCGCTGAATTCCCAGGGCATCGAAGCGCCGCGGAATTGGCAGGAGCCGGGCGACACGCGGCATGTCGCTATGAAATGCTGTGTCGAAACAAGCGACTTGCGGAATGTCCGGATAACGTTTGCGAAATGCTTCGATGAGTTGAATCTGCGCCGGGATATGCTCCGGATTAAACGAACTCAAGCGATGCAGTTCTTCCAGAAGTTCATCCGTAACGAAGTGCGGTTGTCTATATTTCGGTCCGCCGTGAACCACGCGATGGCCAATCGCTTTGACCGCGCTAAAGCCAACGCGGCTTTCCAACCAATCGATGAGAAAGGTAACTGCCGCTGCGTAATTTGGCGCGGAAAGTTTCTCCGAAGTCTTGATAGCGGCACTGTCTGTTTGAAAGGTGTGAACTGCCTCAGGGAGTCCAATTCGTTCGATCTTCCCGGACAAGACTCGACCCGTTGCAGTGTCTGATTTATAGACGCCGAACTTGATGCTCGACGAGCCGCCATTGATCGACAGCAGGCAAGAATCGTGAAACTTTGCAGCGATGTCCTGATAGGTGGATTCTCTGATGTCCGTTGCCATGCGTGTCGGAAGGATCGTGACTGCACATGAAACGCAGATCAAGACTCAACAGAAATTCGGCAGCAATTCTTCCAATGAACTTCCTTGCCGACGATTTTGCCCCAACGGGTTGTAAACATCGCCTCTTGGCGTGCAACCTCGGGTACGGCAACGCAGTTCATCGGCCCTGCCACGCGCGTTTCGCGCTTGGTTTGCTCATTTTGGCGCGCGACCCTCTGAAGTCGGAACTTCCATTGTTGCGGTACGTAGTCCCGGCTTCAGCCGGAGGGGCGTCGGCAAGTCCACATGCGTTGGATTTTCCCGCGCGATGCCGCCTGAGGGTGGTACGACATGCGTGCCAAGATGAGAATTGCTGGGAGTTCGGCGGTTCGCCGCGAACCTTCATTCTAACAAAGCATGATGACCAAGATGCTCTGCAACGGGCTTGAAGAACTATCCGAGCTCGTCTGCAATCAATGAGTCATCGCGTAGAAGAGGATATTGATCCCCAGCGGATAGGCTCTTTTCTCAGAAAACTCCTTGAAAAAATAGGCGTACTCCCCTTCACGTTCCCAGCCGTCGCCGTTGTCAGTGTTGTGGCACGCCACGACCATTATCCGGCCTTTCTCGTTGAACAACCCGCGGATATGAACATCGCGGCACTCAGTGCCGTCATGGATTTCCCAGGTCTGGTGGGTGTACTCGCTGTTTTCGCCGGTCCAAAAGTTTGGAACTTGCAGCTCGTTCTTGGAGACGCGGAGATCGAAGACACAATGAAAAATTGGGTGGCTCATCGGCAGTTCGACAAAGTCACGCTCGGGCAAAGCGCGCTTGATTTCACGCTCGAAGTTCTCCCACGCCCGCGGGCCCCAAAAGTCATCCGCCATCAGGAAGCCGCCAGCGAGAAGGTATTTCCGGAGCATTTGAACCTCCGCTTCATCCAGCCGCAGGCCACCTGGCTCGACCATATAAATCCACGGGTAGTCGAACAATTCTGGATCGGTAAGGCTCAACACACGGCCGTCCGGATCCACCTTCATCGACGTAAGCTGTTGCAAGCGGTAAGAAAAATTCAGGTCGCTGTCGGGAAAGTCGGTGAAGCAATAGGCTGCGCTTCGGGGCGCGTAAGGATTCCGGTGGTATCGGATGCGGGCGAACGTGAAGACATCCTTTTCGAGTCCGGGCGCATTCGTCCAGCGAGGCATCTCTGTGCTGTGTGTCGGCACTTCACGCGCTGTGCGCACCGGCGCGTCTTCGGAAAGCCATCCCTCCCCGCCGCCGCCTCCGCCGCGGAAACGTTGCGCCAGAGAGACTCCAGCGAAAAGGAAAGCCAGTATCAGGAGGAGTGAAAAGTGTTTCATCGTATGTTGCCGGACTTTACCATTGGTTCCGCCAAATGCAAACCAAGGAGCCTCACCAAGCCCGACCAGATCGAGGTGCATTGGATGATCGCTGCCGGCAGGCGTATTGTTTCACCTGGGTGCCTTCCGTTCAAGAGCAGCTCCAATAGGGGCAGGCTAGAGGTAATCGCAGAGTGCAAGTCTGAGTTCGGAATCTATTCTTCCATGATAACCTGATTCTCCAACACCCCGATTCCGTCGATCTCAAGCCTAACAGCGTCGCCCGGGTTCAAGAACACCGACGGTTTGCGAAATGCCCCCACGCAAGCCGGCGTTCCGGTGCTGACGACATCTCCCGGTTCGAGGGTCATCACGTGCGAGAGGCGACTCAACAAGACGGGCAAAGGGAACACCCAATCCGCTGTGGTGCCTTCCTGCATCACTTTTCCATTCAATAGGGAACGGAGAGGGACGTTGGCGGGATTCGTCATTTCGTCGGTGGTGACAATGCATGGTCCGAGCGGGCAAAAGGTATCGAAATTCTTTCCGAGCGTTATTTGGTGATCCTTGAACTGCACGTCGCGGGCGGAAACATCGTGGAGAATGGTGTATCCGGCAACGCCGCTCATGGCTTCGCTTGCGGGCGTGGCTTTCATCTTTTTGCCAATTACTACGGCGAGTGCCACTTCATAATCGAGTTGGCTCGTTTCCTTGGGATGAATAATCGGCTCGCCCGGATCGATCACGGTGGAAGGGAGTTTGGAAAAGAAGAACGGTTCAGTCGGCACTTTCGCTTCGGGTTTTTCTTGCAAGTGCCCGTGGTAATTGGTGCCAGAGCAGAGGATCTTGCCGGGCCGCAACACCGGCGCGAGGATTTTGACCTGCGCGAAGGAGTAGCTGAGAGTTCGGCCCACCGGCACGGCGGGCCGCTTCATCATAAAGCCAATTGTGTCGCGCGCGGCTTTCATCGCTGGATCCCCGAAGCGGAGGAAAGAAAGCATATCTGTCGGTAACTCTGCCAAGGAACCTGGGTTCAAACCCCTCGCGGAAGCCATCACCGCGTAGGCTTCTTTCAGGTCAATTAGCAGCTCGTTGTGCTCCACGCCGATGCGCCGCCCTCTCGATGTCTCAAAGGTGTAAAGCTTCACTCGGTTAACCTGCCGGAATGAGAATTACCGTTGATGGAGTGATCATTTTCAGCTTGTTCACGACGAATAATAACGTTGTTGAACACGATCTCCAGGAGTAAAATCAAACCGATCAATCCCTACTTTTTAAACTATGAACACCGACCCCGAGCAGACAACAGTCGGCAGTGGAATCTCTCGTCGCGATTTTATGGACGATGCAGCTATTTCGTCCTCAGCATTCATGGTCGTTCCATACCATGTGCTGGGTTACGGCGGAGCGACGCCGTCGAGTGAAAAACTCAACATTGCTGGAATTGGCGTTGGGGGCCAGAGAGCGAGCAACATCAGCCAGTTTCCTAGAGAAGTTTTTACTCGCAAGCTGGGTGCATTAAACCTATGAGTTTAAAAACAATTGCTACCCTCGTTCTGACGACACAGTTGCTGGGCACGCTGATTGCAGCGCAGGAAGAATCGCCAGTAACCTTCAACACAAACTTTGAAGGCGCTTCTCTCGGAAAGATCGAAAAGCTCGACGATAATAAATTTCGCTGCCACGTCGCCGGACAGTACGATGAACGCGGACGCAACCGGCAAGCGACCTGGTATTTTTTCCGGATGGACGCTGTGAAGGGCCGCGAAGTCACGTTGACGCTGTCAGACCTTGTCGGCGAATACAACGACAAATCCGGCACCGCGGCGATGAGTTCCGATATTATTCCTGTTTTCAGTTACGATTCTGAACGTTGGCAACATTTTGCTGCGATGGATTGGGACGATCAGAAGAAGGAGGCGACGCTGAAGTTCCGAGCTGAGCGCGATACGATTTGGATTGCGCACATTCCGCCCTACACGACCAGTCGTCTGCAGAGGCTGCTGGCCGAGATAAACCGTCATCCTCACGTGCTTGTCGAGATTGTTGGTAAAACTGTCCAAGGCCGGGATCTGTCGCTAGTGAAGGTGACGAATCCCCACGTTCCGGACAGCCAAAAAAAGAACGTATGGTTGATTGCGCGCCAACATGCCTGGGAGGCGGGGACATCTTTCGTCATGGAAGGGGCTTTGCGTTTTGTGACGTCGGACGATGCCAGCGCGGTCGAACTCCGGGACCGCGTCATCTTCAACTTTGTGCCAATGATGGATCCAGACGGTTGCGTGGGCGGCAAGGTGCGCTTCAACGCGAACGGGTATGATGTCAATCGACACTGGGATGAAGTGGATCTGCGGAGCAAAACACTCTTGGAGCGGATGCCCGAGATTTGGTGCGTCAAGAAGGCCATTTTTGGATGGCTGAATTCAGGTCGCGGCATAGATCTCATGCTGAATCTGCACAACACGGAGTCCACCGAGTACCTTCAAACGCTGGCAGAGGACGAGTCCGCGCTTAAGAAAATGGAGCGGCTCTATGAACGGCTGGCGATGGAAACAAGCTTCGATCCGAGTCGGAAGTTCAGCGTTTCCAGCAACCCGGACAGCACCACCAATTCACTCTGGAAAGAACGCCGCATTCCCGTTTTGCTGATGGAACAACGCATCGGATTTAGCAGTAAGCTGGGCCGCAGACCGACGGTTGAAGACAGGCTTACGTTCGGTCGCAAACTCATTGCCACAATGGCGGAAACAGTTGTGGAGAACCCTGGAGGTAAGCCATGAAGAAACGGTCCTATTTGCTCGTGGTCGCTGCACTCGTGCTTTTCCGGTGCGCATTCAACTCCGACGCCGCTGAACCCGGCAAACAACCGAACGTCATCGTGATTCTCGCGGACGATCTGGGCTACGGCGACCTGGGGTGTTTTGGTCATCCGAAATTTAAGACGCCCAACCTTGACCGCATGGCCACCGAGGGGGCGCGGCTGATGCAATTCAATTGCCCGATGCCCTACTGTGCGCCCACGCGCGCTTCGCTGCTCACTGGTCGCTATCCTTTTCGTTGCGGGATGACATCCAATCCCGCGCCCGACGGCGGGCCGCAAGCCGACGCAATCAGCCTGCCTCTCACCGAGTTGACGCTGGCACAAATGCTGAAGCGGGCCGGTTACGCCACCGGAATGGTTGGCAAGTGGCATCTCGGGCACCAGAAACCTGATTTCCTTCCCACCCGACGTGGCTTTGACGAATACCTAGGCATTCTTTACAGCAACGACATGCGGCCCGTGCAACTCGTGGATGGGCTGGAGGCGGTCGAGTATCCAGTCGCGCAGGTGACATTGACGCGGCGATATACCGAGCGCGCTTTACGCTTCATTGAACGCAATAAGGCGCGGCCATTTTTCTTATATTTTGCCCATGCCATGCCGCATAAACCGCTGGCGCCGTCGGAAGCTTTCTACAAGAAATCGGGCGCGGGCCTTTACGGTGACGTCATCGCTGAGCTCGATTGGAGCGTGGGCCAGGTGCTTGCGAAGCTAAAAGAACTGGATCTCGACCAGAGCACGCTGGTCATTTTCACCAGCGACAACGGCCCTTGGTATGGAGGCAGCACGGGTGGCTTGCGTGGGATGAAAGCGAGTTCATTCGAGGGCGGCTATCGCGTTCCGCTCATCGCGCGTTGGCCTGGCGTGATTCCCTCCGGCCATGTCAATCATGCACCGGCTGTAATGATGGATCTGTTTGCCACGACCCTCGGAGTCGCAAAAGTTCCGCCTCCCAAGGACCGGATAACCGATGGGAAAGACATCATGCCGTTGCTGACATCGAACGCGGCAAGTCCTCATCCGGCCATCTTCGGTCACGCGGGGCCGCGCTTGGCCACGGTGCGCGACGAGCGTTGGAAGTTGCACGTGCTTGCTCCAGCCGCCCGAAAATCAGTCTCGCCAGAGGAAAAGTGGATTGATCCACGCGGCCCTGACGGTGTCACGATCCTGGCACCTTATGAGCAGTCTCATCCCAGCCAATATCCCGGTCTGGAAACCGGCGACGCCCCGAAGCCGATGATGCTTTTCGACTTGAAGAATGACCCGGGCGAGCAGCACGACCTTTCCAAGGAACATCCTGACGTGGTCACGCGGCTCAAACATCTTTACGACGAGATGAATAAGGAGTTGTCATCAGTGCCGAGGCCGGCGGGTGCCCAGTAATTGAATGCGCCAGCGCCTGGTTGATAAGCTAAGCCGCTGTATCGAGTCTCATGAGCAGCACCAGAAGTCATGAGGGAGCCGGAGATGTTCCACCCCAAATGAGTTCCTGATATCCAGCGATCATTCGATCGAGCGAAAAACGGTTCTCAACCTTTTGACGACTCGCGATGCCGAACCGCTGGCGTAGTTCCGAGGCGGTGGCGACTTCGACGAGCGCATCCGCCAATGCCGCTGGGTTGCGAGGAGGAATGAGTCTGCCCGTAATATTTTCCTCGACCTGTTCGGACGCGCCGCCGACATCGGTCAGAATGATCGGCAAGCCTGCTGCCATTGCCTCAAGCGATGCGTTGGGACAACCGGCCGGTTCTGAGATCATGGCGAACAGATCTAACCCATGGAGGAAGGAACTCACATCGTGGACTTCACCACACCATTCCACCGGCAGACCTTCGGCGCTTCGGCGCAGTTTGATGACGTATTCTTCGCAGCCTCTTTCGGTTGTTCCAGCGACGCGCAAAACGTAGGGCGGCAGCCGCGGATGAGCCAGGCGTAACGCTTCCAGTAAGTCCTCCAGTCTCTTCTGTGGACTCAATCGGGCGACTGTCCCGATTACTAGCAGGTCGCTGGAACGTCGCGAGGCTGGCGCAGGCATCGGGGAGATATCCACGCCGTTCGGTATGACATGGACGTTCGTGCCCAGGGCTTCGTTGGCTCGATTCATTTCAGCTCGATACTTCACGACGACGCCGGCGAGCCTTGCGCCGTAATCGCGCGGCGTGCGATAAGGGAGCCACGGGATCGGCTGAGCGAAGTACCGTTCGAGTGAATGAAAGAACATCTCGCCAGGGCTGATGTCAAAGATCCGTGCATGCAGGAGGGCGTCGGCTAACAGGATCTTGCAGGCGGGAACGACATTCCAGAGCAGCACTGCCTCGGGTGGCGAGGTGTCGATCGCCGCCAGCAGTTCAGCAGTGACATCGGCAGCGTCGGTGTTCTCAACGGAACGGGTGGCTATGACGCGAACGCCGGCTTCGGTCAAAGCCTGCCGACCTGGAGTAGGAAACCGAGGCTGCTCCTGGAGGACAGCAGCGCGGACATCGACGCCGCGCGAGGCTAGACCCACCAGGAGCCGGCGGGCGCTTGACTGCGCGCCACCGGTGGAGAAATTATTGGTCACGAGGAGCAATCCTCGGCCGCGCGGGCGCTCGGCTGCTGCTATAGCTCGGGGATAAAGCCAGCGGTAGCGTCGGGCCATCTGATGATGCGTGAACCATCGCGCCGCTTCATTGCGCCCTGTGACTGATTTTACGGCTAACTCTGCGAGCACCAACGCGAATTGTTCAGGCGCCGCATCCGGCGGCAAGACAAACACCGCCGGATTACCCCAAGCTATTTCGCGGATGCCGCCAACGTCGGTTGCGACAACTGGCAAGTCCATGGAAAGGGCTTCAAGCTGGGCCATGCTTAACCCTTCATAAGCACTGGTTGAAACCAGGACGTTGGCTGCGGCGAGAATGCATGGCACATCAGCTACACCGTTGAGCCAGTGAACGCAGGCGCTAACTCCGAGTCGCAAGGCCTCGCGCCAGACCTCTTCCACAATTTCGTCGGATGCTGGGTTGCCTCGGGAGATTTCGCCCACGATCATCAGATGCACTGAACGGCCGATCTGCTGTCGATTGAATTCAGCGCGCGTCGCGGCCAGGATTCCAGGGAGCAAGTTCAGGCGCTTCTGTGGTCGCGGGTTTGCCAGCGCTATCAGGACAAAATCACTGGCAGCGCACTTCAGCCGCATGCGCGACTTTCGACCCGCTGCGACGAGCTCGGGAGTTCTTTGGAACAAATCGAAATCAATGCCATTCCACACGGTACGAATTGGAACCGATGTCTCAGATTTTTTCAGATCCGCCTCGACAGCCTGCGAACACGCGACGAGCAGGGAAAGCTCGTTGCGCTGCGAACGGCTGAGCCCTGGTGGCCAACCAGGCTTCATGTTATGGACCGTCGCGATCAGCGGCACGCCACTTCGTGAGATGTTTCTAATGTAGGCATCCCCAATCAGGTGGCTGTGGATCAGATCAGCTCCAAATTTAAGGGTCTGTTTGTTGATCTCCTCGCAGGCAGCATCGACATCGCCGATGGTGGACAAGTCGATTGTTCCGTCTGGCGTCGGCAGAGAAGCGCGGGTCGCTTTACCCAGTGTGATGACCGACGGGGAGACGTCGAAGCTTGGCAGTCGCGCAGCAAGATTGAGCGTTACGCGCTCCGCTCCGCCTTGCTGCAAACTGGTGATGAGTTGGATAACTCGAAGACTCGGATCAGAATAAACATCGAGAGGTGAGTAGTGAACGACACGCCAATCATTGAGAGCGAACGCTTCGCGCATCGCGGCGATCAAGCTGGCTCGCTGCCGCCAAATCACTTCGAGAGCCACAGCGGCGTTCTCATCGAGGTATGCAATGACGGGGGTTGGAAATTCATTCCGAGGACTTTGGTTTGCGTTGAAGTCGCCGCCGCTAGCCTTTAACAGCAAGCGCCACTGGTTAGCCTCCGCTTCATTGTTATCCCGGCAATCGGGCGGGAGCCGTAACGTGCCGAGCGCGCAAAGTGGACGATCAGTGGCGCTTGGATTTGGGAACTTCAACTCCCCGGCTCGCGCGAGCCAAGCGCCAGCGCGCACGAGCAACATCGGTCCTTGATCCAACCGTATGCGGTCGAGAATGGATGGCAGCGGAAGATCATCAAGACTCTGAGCGCTCAGCCCCGCATTCAACAGCGAGCGGCTCGTGCGTCCGGCCAGATAGCGATCACTCGGCTTTGTGCAGAAAACGAATATGCGAACGCCCATGTCGAGTCGAGTTTGGTCGGGTCGCCACCGCTGGCAGCCGAGGAAATTAGTATCTGTTCAGTAAGCAGGCGGAAATCCGCCGAGAGCGAGTGAATCGTCTCCTGCCGAATCCGAATCGTCGTCTCGCTTTTGCCGCGGTCGCTTTGCTTTCTCTCGTTCGGCGACGTCCGCATCGTGGTCGGGAGGCTCAACCGATTGAACGGCGATGTCAGACGGTTGACCGCCCGTGTAAATGAACTGGCCCTCAGCGCCGGGTTCGAAGCGAACACGATCCGTGTGTTGCTGCCCGTTCAGGAAGTATGTGTAGCAAATGATCTCTCCGACCGCGGCGCCGGGGGCGTTCAACCAGAAGCCATCTTCGCCAATACGAGGTTCGAACTCTGATGGATCTGTCACTAACGGCGGCGAAATCCGAGGCGGAATCATCTGGAGATTCACTTGATTTTGACGTGGTGCTGAGAGCGCCTTTCTCAACACAAATAGAACCGCGATGAAACCGAGAGGACACAGGAGAGCGAGCGGCAGGAAGTTGCTGAATGAGGAGGGAACATCTAGATCCATCGGCTCGCGCGCTGGCAATTCGGGTTGGGTGGGAACGAAGGCTTTGGTTGTCCCTGTTGACTCGAGCTGTATCGGCGTTGGAACCATTGCTGACGGTAGGGCGGCTTCGTGGATTTTAAGCAACGCGACTCGGAATCCGTTATCTGCATTGCGACTGCCAGGGGTGTTGCGGTGCCGGGCGGCGGAGCGGCACTGCTTCGGTTCACGCAGCCAGGAGCCACCACGAAGGACCCGACGAGGTGCGTCGGACAGATTCGATCGTGTCTCTTCGGGGTCAGTCATGGGGCCCGCGCTGTAGGGTCCGTACCAGTCGCGACACCATTCGTGAACATTGCCGCACATGTCGAAGATTCCCCAAGCGTTTGGCCTTTTCTTTCCCACGGCCTGAGTGCCATTCGTGGAGTTCATCTTGTGCCAAGCGATTTCGTCGGCATTTATCAGCGAACCGCCGTGGTAGTAGGGGGTCGTCGAGCCAGCGCGGCAGGCATGCTCCCACTGCGCTTCGGTGGGAAGCCCGAACTTTCGTCCTGACTTTTGTGACAGCCAGTTCGCGAACGCGAGGGCGTCGTTGTAGGTGACCAGGCAGACCGGATGGTCGTCGGTCTGAGCGAACCCCGGATTACGCCAAGTGAATTCTTTGCTTTGAACGAGACCTTGGCCATCAAATCCAAATCCGCCAGAGATCCCCAGGTCAGCCTCCGTGCGATAGCTCGTTGCTGCGATGAACCGCGCGAACTGACCTCGTGTCACCGGAAATCTTCCAAGATAGGAGTCTTGAGTGAGAGTGACCGCGCGCGGTGATTCATCGTCGTTGCGGTCGGGTTCATCCAGAGGCGAGCCCTGCTGAAAGGTTCCTTTCTGGATCAGCACAAGCTCGAGCTTGATCTGGTTGCCGAGGTCAATGACAAGGTCGGGTTCCGCAGCCGTGCCGACGAGGCCGGACACAAGCCATGCCATCAGCAAGAACGCATCGAGAGGACTGACGGTGCGAGACGATGAACTCGCAGGCCCACTTTGTCTCGGGTTTGTAGCGGGGCATTCTCCTCGTGCCAGAAAGCGCTTCATATCGATTGGTTGTTCTCAAATTAGACAACGCTCATGGAAGTTGAAAGCCAAAACCGGCGGGAGCGAAAATCAGTGAAGACAGCCTTCTTATTCCAAGCTCGGCAATTCCTCCTCCTTGGCGAAAATCCCAGCGCGATCGCGCTCCCCCTAATCTACCTCCAGATGCTAAGCGAGGATTCCTTTGATGATCTGAGTTTCGAAAACGGAGGTCAGCTTTTCCTTCAGACCGTGGCGGTCGAAGAAGAGCTGTTCGTGATTGAGTCCGAGCAGGTGAAGGATCGTCGCGTGCCAATCCTGGACGGTCACTTTGTCCTCGGCGGCGGCCAATCCGATTTCATCAGTAGATCCGTAAACCACACCGGGCTTGATGCCGGCACCTGCCATCCAAGTAACCATTGCGTTCTTGTTATGGTCGCGGCCAGCCTTGCTCACATCCTTGTCACCCGGCAATTGAGCAATCGGCAGCCGACCAAACTCTCCGCCCCAGACCACCAGAGTGTCCCCCAACAAGCCACGTTGTTTTAGATCCTGCAAGAGCCCGGCGATTGGTTTGTCAGTCCGGTCGCAGGCCGATCGCAGGTCGCTGGCGATATTCCCGTGATTGTCCCAAATCTGGCCGTTGATATAGAGTTGAACGAATCGAACTCCGCGCTCCACAAGACGGCGAGCGATCAGGCAGCGCCGACCGTAAGACTCAGTCTTTTTATCATTGAGCCCATACATTTCGAGCGTTTCCGGTTTTTCCTGGGAGAAGTCCAAAGCGTCGGAAGCCGCCAACTGCATGCGCGCGGCCAGTTCGTAAGTGGAAATCCGAGCTTCCAGAGCTGGGTTCCCGGATCTTTTCTGGAGATGAATGCGATCCAAACGCGCCAGCAAATCACGCTCAAGCTTCACGATTTCCCCTGGCTCTTCGACCTCTGGCTTCAGATTTAGCACGGGAGAACCGGTGGAACGAAAGCGGATTCCTTGATAGACCGGTGGCAAAAATCCAGACTGCCAATTCTCGACGCCATTAACGGGCAGACTGATCGGGTCGTCGAGCACCACGTAAGCCGGCAGGCTCTGGTTTTCAGTGCCCAAACCATACACGGCCCAAGACCCGAGACATCCGTAGCCCGGAAGCATTCGGCCCGACTGAATCTTGTAGATCGCGGGCTCGTGCGTGAGAATCGTCGTGTACATCGACCGGATCAGGGCAATGTCATCGACGTGCTTGGCCAAGTGCGGCATCAGCTCCGACACCCACATTCCGGATCGGCCATGCTGTTTGAATTTGAATGGGCTCCGCATCAGAGCTCCCGCGGAGCTGGGGCTTTCCACCTCGCCGGCAATTTTTTGGAAGTAGGATTTCCCATGGTTTTTATCCAACTCCTCCTTGGGATCGAGCAAGTCCATTTGGCTGGGACCGCCGTTCATAAAGAGATGGATGACCGCTTTGGCCTTTGGTTCGATGTGCGGTGTCTTCGGGCTTAGATCATAGACTCGCCGGGCCGTCGCCGCGAGGTTGCCTGCGTTTTGGTCTAACAGCCCTGAACCGCCGAAGAGGTCCCGGCTAAAAAGATACGCCAGGGCGGTGCCATATAGCCCGCGTCCAACGGACTCGAAAAAGCTGCGACGGTCGGTTCTCTTGACAAGATTACGTTGAGCGAGCATTGGGGCGTTCATGGGCTGCGTCAGTCGATGAAAATGAATTCAGCCGAATTAATCATAGCGTGGCACACGTTGGCCAGCGCTGCAATCGCTGAGGCGGGCCGCTTTGCGTTTGAATCCTTGGTTGCCGCCCATTTCGACGTCAATTGTGTTAGCGTTTCGATGGCGATCTGTTCTTCTTCGGTAGTGGGGAGTCGGCTGAGGGCGATGAGGTAGAGCCTCTTGATCTGACTGGACGAACTGTGGCCGGCCTCTCGAACCAGCCTCTCCGAGAGCGATGCTGCCAAGCCATGGATCATCCCGTTGTTCATGAGATGCAATGCCTGCGTGGCCACGACCGAGTTCGGGCGCGCCAGACAGTTTGGATTCATCTGAGGCAGGTCGAAGGCCTCCAAGATCGTGGGGATTTCCTTCCGCCGCTGCTGCACGTGAATGCTTCGCCGCCAACCCTTCGAGTTGCCCACCGAAGTCACCAATCCGTCCCCGCGCACTTGGACTTTGTCCGGAGGTCCGAAGGGCGTCTCGTCGAGCCGGCCGGAGACCTGAAGGACCGTGTCGGCCAATACTTCGGCTTCCATCCGCTTGAGTGGAAACCGTGAAAGCAGATCGTTGCCTGGATCCAGCCGTTCAGAGTTCGAGTTCAACGCGGAGGACTGCCGATAGGTGGCCGAGGTCATGATGGATCGGTGAAGAGCCTTGATGCTCCACCCGCCGCGGACAAAATCGCGCGCCAGCCAATCCAGCAATTCCGGGTGAGTGGGTGGTGTGCCCATCCGACCAAAGTTACCGGTTGACTTAACAATTCCACTTTCAAAGTGATGCTTCCAAATCCGGTTGGCCATCACTCGCGAAGTCAGTGGGTGCTCGGGATGAGTCAGCCACTTTGCCAGCGCGAGGCGCCGTCCAGTTTTCTTCGCGCCCGGCCATGGAGGCTTGGCGTCAAAGGGTTCGTTGCCCGGCGTTAAAATCGAGAGCGCGCCTGGTCCCACCAGATGCCCCGGCGTCAGGTAATTTCCGCGGTTCAGGATGTAAGTTGGCGAAGGCTCCCCTCGGTCCCAGAGCGCCCTGATCGTCGGTTCCGGCCGACGTTGTTGTCCGAGGGTCGCAAGCTTCTTGTCGTTCTCATCCGCCGCCTTCTTAAAGTCTGGATCGATTTTTTTCAGTTCATTGTCGTCGGTGCGCAACGATTTCTCAAATTTTTCGCCCAAGTATTTTTGAACTTCAGTGCGCTTGTCCGCTGCCGCTTCCAAGGCCTTGCGCACATCGTCCCGGAGCACCGCGGGTAGCTGCGCGAGCCGCTCTTCAAAATATTTCTTTCTCAGTTGTGATGCCTTCTCATTCAGCGGCGCTTTTAACAGTTCGGTTTCCGCAGAGATCCTTTTTTCATTGGCTTCCCACTGACGTCGTTCTTTGGTGGTGACGTAAGGAAGTCTTCGGCCGTTTGGAGTGAGCCAATCGTGTTCATCATAAGCTCCTTTCAAGGCCGCGGACAAACGGTAGTAATCCCGATGTGGAATGGGATCAAACTTGTGCGAATGACATTTGGCGCATCCAATCGTTAAGCCCATGACGCCTGACCCGAGAACATCAATGGCATCCCCAATCACATCCAAGCGGTCTGGAACGAAAGCCGTGATGTTCGCCACCGTCGAGTCAGGAGCCATTCGCAGAAAGCCGGTCGCGACCAGGTTGTCGCAAAGCTCGTCGGTGATTTCCTTCGCGCTCTCGTAATCCGCGAGTTCGTCGCCCGCGATCTGTTCCAGCAGAAAACGGTCGTACGGCTTGTCGCTGTTGAACGATCGAATGACATAATCGCGATATCGGTAAGCGTCGGGGCGGACTTCGTCCTGCTCGCGCTTGCCCTCCGAGTCCGCATATCCGGCGAGGTCCAGCCAGTGCCGGCCCCACCGCTCTCCGTAGCGTGGCGACGAGAGAAGCCGTTCCAGCATCTTCTCATAGGCCATGGGATCTGAGTCGGAAAGGAAGGCTTCCACCTCCTCGGGCTCCGGGGGCAAGCCGGTTAAATCGAAATACGCCCGGCGCATCAAAGTGGAACGATCTGCGGGCGGGGTGAAACCGAGCCCTTTGTCCCGGAGCTTATCGAGAATGAAAGCGTCGATCGGGTTTCGAACCCCTTGGCCAACTAGTGGAATCTGCACCGCCTTTGGGGCCTGAAATGCCCAGAATTGGCGATCCTTGCCACTGATGAGCTGATCCGTTTCCTTTCCTGGCGCGTCTGGTTCATCGGCTATTTCGGGAGCGCCGGTCTCGATCCACTTTTTCAAGAGCGCAAGCTCGTTAGATTCCATCGGCTTGACGCTCACTTCCACCACTCGCAGTCGCGGAGGGCACTGTTCGGCGACTATTCGCTTGTGCATCAAGCTTTCCTCGGGCTTTCCCAGCACCATCGCCGGACCGGACTTCCCGCCTTTGAGCATCGAGGCCTTGGTGCGAAGGTCGAGTCCGCCTTCCTGCCGTCGCAGCCCGTGGCAGACGGTGCAACGAAGCAATAGCATCGGAGTAATCTCGTGTTGAGTCACCTCCGGACGAGTCTCGGCACGCTGCGCGGTTTTCGCTCCGGTTTCAGCCGCTTCCATGACTTCCGTCGGCCAGCCATTGAGGACGCAGGCCATGATGAGCATGACGTAGCGGCTCCTGAGCAGGCCGATGTGCCGTCGGCGGAAGTTCGGCGACAAGGCGGGCTGCGATTCCGAGCTAGGGAATGTCTTTCTCACCTTAACAGTGTGTGATCTTTCTCATCGCGGTCCTGTGGGACCAACTCTTCCATTGTAAACACTAAGCCGCAAATGTTCTTAAGGCTAAGCGAGCAGTTTCTTCACGACAGTGCCCTCGACATCCGTCAGGCGGTAATCGCGTCCGTCAAAACGGTAGGTCAATTTCGAGTGATCGACCCCCAGACAATGAAGCATCGTGGCATGGAAGTCGTGGACATGCACCGGATCCTCAACAAGGTTGTAAGCGAAATCGTCTGTTTTGCCGAGGGTCACGCCGCCTTTGATGCCACCCCCGGCCATCCAGATGCTGAAACAGCGAGGATGATGATCGCGGCCGAAACTTGTCTTTGTAATTTCACCTTGGCTGTAAGTGGTGCGTCCGAATTCACCGCCCCAGATAACTAATGTTTCGTCCAACATCCCGCGCTGTTTCAAGTCGGCGATCAACGCCGCGGAGGGCTGGTCGATCAGCTTGGATTGCTTGCGAATCCCATTCGGCAAATCGCCGTGGTGATCCCAGTCGCGATGAGCCAACTGGATGAAGCGAACGCCCCGTTCGGCCAGCCGCCGGGCCAGCAAGCAGTTATTGGCGTAGGAGGCTTTTCCTGGCTCGGCCCCGTACATGTCGAGGACTTGCTTTGGTTCCTGTGAAATATCCATCAGCTCGGGCACACTGGTTTGCATCCGGTAAGCCAACTCGTAATTCTCGATTTGTGTGGCGATCTCCGGATCACCCAAAGCTCCTAGCTGGATGCGATTGAGCTCTTGCATGCCATCGAGCAGCTGACGACGTGTTTTGGAACTGATCCCTTTCGGATTGGAGACAAACAAGACGGGGTCGCCCTCACCTCGAAACTGAACCCCTTGATAATTCCCGGGCAAAAACCCGTTTCCCCAATAGCGTGTTAGCAGGAATTGTCCGCCGCCTCCAGAAAGCAGCACGATGAACGATGGCAAGTTCCCGTTCTGAGTTCCCAAGCCGTAAGATACCCAGGCGCCCATCGTCGGCCGACCAGGCTGTTGGTTTCCGGTGCCGAAGAAAGTCACGGCCGGATCGTGATTGATCGGGTCGGTGTGAAGGCTTCGGATGATCGCGATATCATCGGCAACCTTGCCAAGGTTCGGCAGTAGATCAGAAATCTCGGCTTCGCATCGGCCGTATTTTTTAAATTCGAATGGAGACCCAACGACCAATAGCTGTTTCTGGCCGCTGGTCATGCCCGTGATGCGTTGATTGCCTCGGACCGAGGCAGGTAATTCCGTGCCCGTCAGATCTTTCAACTTCGGCTTGTAGTCAAACAGATCGATGTGTGACGGACCGCCGGACATAAACAGGTAGATCACCCGCTTGGCTTTCGGTGCCAGGTGGAGCAACTTGAGAGCTCCCTCCGCCGGAGATGAACCTCCCGGAGCGGCTGCAGACGGGCCGTTCTTGAGCAACGAGGCGAGCGCTAGAGCTCCAAGGCCCGTTGTGCTTCGAGTTAAAAATGCTCGGCGCGTCAGAATCTTATCGAGTTCGTTTTTTAGAATCATATCACCTCGTAATCGTTTCGTTCAGATTCAAGAGGACGTTGCCAATAGCAGTCCAGGCCGCAAGCTCGCTAGTCTCTAAATGCTCTGGCCTGGCCAACTCCCCGATGCTGACCAACGCGGCAGCGGCCTCGCGGTCCTGTTTATAGTTATCAAGTTGCTGGTGATAAACTCGCTCCAAGGTTTCGAGCTCGCCTGCATGAGGCGCGCGCGCGACTGCCAGGCGAAATGCGTAGGTGATCCGCTTCGTCAAGTCCATGCGACCCGCTCCTAATACGCGTTGCGCCAAACCACGGGATGCTTCGACATAGACCGGATCATTCATCAGCACCAGAGACTGGAGTGGCGTGCTTGTGCGCGGGCGCTGCACAACGCAAGTTTCGCGAGTGGGCGCGTCAAAAGTCACAAACGCCGGATACACCAGCGCGCGTTTCCAATACGTGTAAACTCCCCGACGATAGAGATCGCCTCCTTTGCTCGGGACATACTTCTCCCCGTTGCCGAAGTGTTCCGATGGCAATGCAGGCTGATAGGGGCGCACGCTCGGTCCTCCCTGCTTAGGGTCTAGCAGTCCGCTAATGGACAAGGCGCTGTCGCGGATCAATTCGGCGTCCAGCCGGAAACGTGGGCTCCGTGCCAGCAGCCGGTTGTAAGGGTCTCGGGCAAGCAATTGCGGTGGAGTTGCTGAAGACTGGCGGTAGGCAGCCGACATCACCATCAGTTTCAGCATGGATTTGACGTCCCATTTGCGCGCCATGAACTCGGTGGCCAGCCAATCCAGCAGTTCAGGATGGCTTGGCAATTCACCCCGTGAACCGAAATCGTTGCTTGTGGTCACCAAACCGGTCCCAAATACCATTTGCCAAAACCGATTGACCGTGACGCGGCTCGTCAAGGGATGACTCGGAGCAACCAGCCATTTCGCCAACCCCAAACGATTGGGTGGCGCGCTTTCAGGGAACACGGGCAAAAACTGGGGAACCCCCGCGGTGACCTTATCGCCTTTGGTTTGAAAGTTGCCGCGAACCAGCGTGAACGTTTCGCGCGGCGTGGACAGCTCCTCCATCACCATCGTCGAGGGAATCTGTTTCACCAAATCATCCATCGCTTTGCGCGATTGCGTGAATTGTTCCTCCGCCTTTTTGAAGTCAACCGCCTGATTCTCTCGAAAGTATTTGCTCAACTCGGCCTTTTGCTCGACGGCCCGTTTCTCCGCCGGGATGGGAATAATCGCCAAGCGAGCAATCGCGACGAGCTGATCGACTTCCTGCGAGCTTAGAGCGCGATTGTAAAACCGAACGTCGTCCATCACTCCGTGGAACGAACGGGAGCCTCCGCCGATGTGAACGGGCGCTTTGTTTTTAATCGTTCCCGTAAGTTTATCGCTTGTGATCTGAAGCGCCTGGAGCTTTCCATTCGCGTAGAGCTTCACGCCCTTGGCCTTGCTCGATCCGTCGTAAGCGACCATCAAATGCAGCCATGTGTCCTTGGGGAGAGCCTCGCGAGTTGCAACTTCCAGAGTGTTATCCGGCGACACGTTGATGAGACGAACTCCGACCTTTCCATCGTTGACTTCCAAATCGAAGCCGCGGTTGCTCGGAGCGTTTTCCATCTTAGCGATCAAGACCCCGCCTTTCTCTCCGATCTTAGCCCAACAACCGTAAGAAAACGAGTTGGTCCGTTCAAAATCTGCAATGTGGCCCGCCTGAACGTAGCCGCCTTGGCCATCGAACCTCAGAGCTTTGCCAAGCTTGCCTTCGGTCCAGACAGGAGCGTTCGTTCCATGGTAAGCTGCCTCCGCTCCCGCTCCGAGCGCATCTGCACCCAACGTCGTTTCATCGAAGCTGAAGCCAGCAAGCAGTCCATCGGGCTCGACGGGTCTGGACAGCTTGCCTAGAACGTCATTTTCCCATTTCGCTTGTGCCGCGGGCAGCTCGGCTTCTCGAGCCTTGAATCCGTTTTCAGCCACCGCAACTGCTTTGATATGCTCGACCAGTTGAACGCCCTGTTCCTGCGATGGCACCTGGACGCTGGGGGCGGGATTTCGGTCGCGGGCACCATCGAGGCCTTTTTCCGGGACGTTATGGAAGAAGGCGTAGAGTTGATAAAACTCCTTCTGTGATATCGGATCGTATTTATGGTCGTGACATTCAGCGCAACCGATCGTCGTGCCGAGCCACACAGTGGCCGTCGTGTTGACGCGATCGACGATATATTTTGTCAGGTACTCATTGGGATCAGCGCCCCCTTCGTCAGTGGTCATCACGTTCCGGTTAAATCCGCTCGCAATCCTTTGCTCCACCGTTGCGTTGGGTAATAAGTCGCCGGCTAACTGCTCAACGGTAAATTGATCAAAGGGTTTGTTCTGATTGAACGCGTTGATCACCCAGTCGCGCCAGAGCCACATCTGTCGATTGTGGTCGGAATGGTAGCCACTCGTATCCGCGTACCGCGCCATATCGAGCCAGGGCAGAGCCATGCGCTCGCCGAAGTGCTGCGACGCGAGCAATCGATCCACAAGCTTTTCATAAGCCCCTGAGCTTTTCTCGTTTAAGAAGGCATCCACTTCTTCGATAGTTGGCGGCAGTCCGACAAGATCGAGCGACAGACGGCGGATCAGCGTGGTTTTGTCAGCTTCGGGTGAAGGTTGGATTCCCTCTTTTTCCAACCGCGCCAAGACAAAGCGGTCGATTTCGTTCTGGGGCCAGTTCTCATTCTTCACCGTTGGCAAAGCTGGATGTTGGGGCGCGTCATAAGCCCAATGAGTGGTCCAGGACGCCCCTTGATCGACCCAGCGCCGGATCAAATCGATTTGTTCCGAGGTGAGACGTTTGCCTGTTTTGGAGGGAGGCATCCGGTCCTCCTCTTCATGCGCCGTGATCCGCTCGATCAGTTTACTTTTCGCGGCATTCCCTCGAACCAGCGCATAGCCGCCAGCTTCAAGCTCTTTAAATGGCTCGTCCTTCAAATCCAAGCGCAAGCCAGCCTTTCGCTTCTGTTTATCCGGGCCGTGGCATTCGTAGCAATTGTTGGAGAGGATCGGTCGAATGTCCCGGTTGTAATCGACCTGGCTGGGAAGGTTGGAAGATGCGGTTGCCGTTTCTGCCTTGGCCGATAAGCATAGGAAGGAGACCCCCACTACCAATGCGATCCAGCGCAAGTAAATCGATTCGTTTCTGAATTTCATTACAATTTATCGTTGCGCGTATGTCGTGTTCGGGTCAACTGAATAACTCTCCCGCACAACTGAGCTTCGGAACCTGCCTCTTATCGTGCGCCCACAACGCCCAGACGAATCGAATAAAGAGACGTCGTCGCTGTAATGTAGAGCGTTTTGTAATCAGAATCCCCGAAAGACAAATTAGCGGTCGCTTTTTCCGGAACAAGGATTTTGCCAATCAACGTTCCGTCCTGACCAAAAATCTGAATACCTATTTGGGAGCTGGAATAGAGCCGCCCTTCGACGTCGCAGCGAATGCCGTCGGGCAAACCTTCTTCGATCGTGCAAAAGATTTTACTGTTGGCTAACGTGCCGTCCGGCTGGACATCGAACACCCGGATGTGGTGTTTCTCGAAGCTTGAATCAGCGATATAAAGTTTCTTCTCGCCCGCCGAGAAGCAGAGGCCATTCGGCTGAATGAAGTCTTTTACCAGCGGCGCAAGCTCTCCGGTCTTTGAGTTGAGTCGATAAACATAATTTCCCGGCTGCTCCTTTTGCTCTGGCTTGATCCCGTAATCCGGATCAGTGAAATAGATCATTCCGTCGGACTTTACGGCCACGTCGTTCGGAGAGTTTAACTTCTTGCCGTTGTATCGCTCGATCAACGTAACTATCGTTCCATTTTTTTCGGTGCGCGTGACGCGTCGCTCGCCATGCCCGCCCGTCAAAAGGCGTCCCTCGGCGTCCGCAGTATTGCCGTTGTAGTTATACAGCTCCGCCACTTTTTTCGGTGGCTGGCGAAAGCTTGTCAGCCCAGTTTTCGAGCTCCATTTCTTGAGCTCGCTATTGAACAGATCACTGAAGATCAAGTAGCCGCCATCGGCTGGAATCCAAACGGGACCTTCGGCAAACTTCATTCCTCCGGCTAGCTTCTCCAATAGAGAGTTCGCAGGCACGATCTTCTTGAACTCGACTTGATTCTTAATGTCAAAGTCCGCGGCGACCAAGGCTGTCAGTTGGCTCAAGAGCAGAAGTGATACTGGTAAACAGATGTTTGTTTTGGTGTTCATGAGATGAGGAGGGTTAACCGGATTGTCTCTGTAAGCAAGCTTCGGAGAGTCGATGGAGCGGAGTTCACGGCAGCAGTGGAAGGCTCGTCATTCATGGAATCAGTAATTGCAAGGTCATCTTGCCAGAGGCTTTCCGTCGGGCTCTCCACCCAATCGCTCCGGCATGAAGAGGACGATCACCGCCGTGGGTAAGAAAAGAAAGCTGACGTACCACAGGGCTGTTCGAAAATCGCCCACTCGAGCAAAAAGCCCGAAAAACACGGTGCCAAAGGCTGCGGCGACTCGTCCAATATTGTAGCAGAAGCCTGCACCTGTCGTTCGCAGCAAGGTCGGAAAAAGAGGTGGCAGATACATCGTGAACAGACCGAAGACGCCGGAGAAGAATCCGACCAGCGAGGTCCACAAGAGAAGTGATTCGTGGCCACGCGGGACGCAGTACGCTCCAAACATCGCGAGAAAGAAACCGAGGCACATCAGCGAGATCGATTTGCGATAGCCGGCTGCGCGCGCCAATCCCGCGGCCAAGAAGTTCCCTAGGATGGACGACGAGATGACGATAAAAAACGCCTTGCTAATGAGCTGCTCGCGCTCCTTGACAGGCCACGAGGCCAGCTCAGGCAAGTTCCGCAAATGCTGCTGATTCCAGAACATGAAAGCCCACCAGGCCGTCAACGATGAGGCGCAGACCATGATGGTCAGGATCGTTGTGCGGCGGATCTGACCCCGGAACAAATCAGCGATGCCAGGCTCGCTGCCTTGCGCATTTGCTTTGGCAGCGTGCCACTCTTCCGTCTCTGGGACGGAGCGGCGAATCCAGAAGACCAGCAATGCCGGCAGAATGCCCACCAGAAAGACGTAACGTTGAGGATACGCCGCGAGCCAATACGTCGTGAGACACGCGAGCAGCACGCCAACATTAACTCCGGTTTGCAGCACCGCCGCAATCCAGGGCCGCCATCGCTTCGGCCACGTTTCCGAGAGGAGCGATGATCCCACCGCCCATTCGCCGCCGATGCCGAGCGCCGCCAAAAAGCGGAAGATCAGCAATTGCCACCAAGTCTGGGCGAGAAATGAGAGCCCCGTGAAAACCGCGTAGGTCAGAATCGTCAAGCTCAGCGCGCGACTGCGCCCCAGGCGGTCACCGATGCGCCCAAAAAATCCGCCCCCGAGCGCCCAGCCGATGAGGAATGCAGCTTGGATCCAGGAGCTTTTTTCTTTGACGAGCGGATCGGCAGCGCTCGCGACATGTAAAAGCTGGGCCACGAAGGGTGCCGCGATGATCGTGTAAAGATGCATGTCCAGCCCGTCGAAGAGCCAGCCCAGCCACGCGGCGATGCCTGATTTCCATTGGTAAGGCGAGAGATCACGGAGGCTCTTCGCCTCGTCGTCAGCGCGGTTTGCAGTGTTTTGCGGCGCGACGCGCATCGGAGTGGATGGGTTCATTTCGCGGGGCGATCGTTTCTTAGGCGTTGAGAGCAGATTCGATCGATGAGTGATCTTTCGTCACATTAGCGGCTGCCGCTTTTCCGGAGCGCTGTCGGAGAATCGGTCTGATCCTTTTTTTCAAGGAAGCGCATTTGAGGCAGAAAGGTTTCCTTGGATTTCCTGGCCAGCAGCTCGTCGTAACGCAAGATGGAAACTAAATCCTTTCCTGCCCGAATCGCGCGTTCGATCTGTTTTTCGACCTCGACCAGCCGACCGCCTGTCTCAAGCACCGAAGCCAGCCGAGCCGCCGGAATTACCACAACTCCGTCTTCATCGCCGACAATCCAGTCGCCTGGGTGAACCACCGCACCGCCGCACTGAATGGGAATGTCCAGCTCTCCGATGTATTGAGCCCCACCGGCATTCGGCACGACTCCTCGCGCAAACACCGGCAGCCGGTCGCGCCGTATCGCCGCCACATCACGGATGGCCCCATCGATCACGACGCCTGCCAAACCTTTCAGGCGCGCCGAAGCCGTTGTCACCGCTCCCCACAAAGCAGTGTTGAGCTCTCCCTGGCCATCGATGACGAGCACGTGACCTTTCGGGCATTGTGACAGCGCTTTGCCCACCATTAAAATGTCGGCGGTGTGAATTCGCAAGGTCGTCGCTGGGCCTGCCATTCGGCAGTTGGCGGAGAAGCAATGCATGTCGTGATCCATTGCGCCGGCTTTTCCCAAGGCATCGGACAGAACGGCGGTCCTGAGGAAGAGCAGCCGTTTGCGTGTCGAATCAAGTGGAGCTACTGAGTTGGAGCGGTCGGTTGGCATAGGACTACTTGGGCTGGGTTAATTGCCTTGTACTTCGCCTTGTTCCCTGTGATTTCAAACGCTTGCGAGACGCTCTCAATCCCGTTCAAAACATGGGTGATGACTGGCTTGAGCCGAATGCGCCCAGAGCTGACCAGGCGCACTGTATGTTCGAGATGCGCAAGCGTGCTGATGTCGGGAAACAGGTAGCGCAAACTCCTCTCGCGAAGGAGATCAACATCGACCTCGAGCGGTTCGCCGAACCAGGACACTCCAATGATCTTACCGCCAGAACGGACGGCTCCGACCGCTTGCATCAGCGACTTCGTCCCGGAAAGCCCCTGTTTTGGGCTGCCGCCCGCGCATTCAAAAACTACGTCGGCGCCATTGCCATCGGTCAACTCAAGAATCGCCGCCACCGGATCGCAGTCGGTCGCGTTGAGGGCAACGTCGGCTCCCAGTTCCTTTGAGATACGGCAGGCTTCTTCCCGCACGTCCACCGTAATCAATCTTCCTGCGCCGGCTGTGCGGGCGACTTGCAGGCATTCGAGTCCCATGCAGCCTTGACCAAAGATCGCGACGGAATCTCCCATTTGGATCGCCGCTGTTTCGACTGCGGCCACGCTGTCGCTGAGCGACTGGAGGCAGGCAGCTTCGTTGTCCGAAATCTTATCGTCCAATTTCACCAGAGCAATTTCGGGCACGTGGGCGAACTCGGCAAAGCAACCGGGAAGTTGAAAACCGATGATCGGACCTTTTCGGCAAAGGTGACTCCTTTCGGAAAGACAGAGCGGACAGGCACCACAAGGGAGCTTGGCTCGCGCGGCGACTCGGTCTCCAGTCTTGAACCTTGAAACCCCTTCCCCAACCTCGACAATTCGGGCACAGAATTCATGGCCGAACAACTGGACAGGAGCCTCTGTTTCGAGCCTGCGCTTGATATGATCGTACGCCAAAGTGCGAATCCCTCGAGCCAACTGGACCTCGGTCACGCTGGGCTGCACACATAATATCTGGGCGAGCACATGCCCTGCCTTGCAGCGGGGCAGGGGAACCTCATCCAACCGCATGTCGTTGAAGCCATAAAAACGCCAAGCTTTCATTTTATCGGTGCGTTAAGTGCGATGAGTGGCATCAAATGGGATTGTCGGGCTGTGAGTTAGCAGATTGCCACATCGGAAGCGAATATATTTTTTAACTTTTGGATTGGCGACGAGCCGTTCGACTGATTGTCAGTGCAATGGTCGTTGAGTCTGCTCTGGCGGTGGCTCGCGATTCCGCCGGTTGATGAGTTCACGGGGTTGCGATACCCCGACGGTCTTCGCGCGTTTCCTCCTTTAGACTTGACCCGTTTGGCACCGACTACACACTCGCGCGCACGGTGAGCGATGAGTTGTTTTTTAAGTCGAGAGTATTGAACGAAGTCAAGATGAACGACGCGAAGCGCCGATGGATCGCAGAGATGGAGCAGTCCGCTCACGCCAGGGCCAACGCAGGCATGGGTGGCGGATTTCTTATCGTATTCAGCTTTCCGAGACTCGAGGTGAACAGATGAGTGGAACTTCGACGAATGATGCTCAAGTGAGTTCGTCCGGCAAGGTGTCAAAGCAGGATTTCAAACGCTTGCACATCTACGAGAGTATCAAGGAAACGATTGTGACCACCGTCGATCAGTTTTTGCGGCCTTTTCTGATGGACCCCGACTCGGCATCGGGATTGCGGCTCATGAGGTTAAACGAGTTTTTTCCGAGCTTTTACGGCCAGGCCAACCGGTTTGCCGATAATTTCTGCCAAACGATGGTTAAGATTATCCGCTCATCATCCATCGTGGAGTCCGTTCAGCAGACGCCAACGCCAGCGCTTGCCAAGCGTGTCCGGGATGTTTCGTTCAAGGTCTTGGATGGCGTGCTTTCACAGTACGCGAGCGCCGCCAAAAAGATCCATGTTATTGGTGGAAACTTAGACACGATCCGGCATGAGATGGAGAAAGCAAAGACCATGGCAGCCATCGGAGAGCCGGTGTCGAACAAAGCCAACTCCACCTCCGAAAATATCGAGTGGGCTACCGAAGGACGATTCGAGGAAGAAAGCAACCGCCTGCTCCAGGCAAAAATCATCGCGTTCGCCCAAATCATCGAATACATTAAGGCGCTTCAAACACTACCAGAGGCCTCGGTCATCTACGCCTGCGAAAAATGCTTTGGTCCCGAGGTTTCGTTTGATCTTCGGGGCGACCAAATCGAAGAGGCGACCAAATTTATTGAACCGAGGGTTGCCATGGCTGTGGAAGCGTTCGAGCGGGTCTCGATGCTGGAGAAGGACGATTTGCAACTGGCGACGACAAAATTGCGGACTGAGTTTGAACAGGATAGAATCCTTAGCGCCCTCGAACATGCTCTGGAGCACAAATCGGAGGCCGATTCCAAAGCGGATAAGAAATTCAAGAAAACGATGATGCTCTTTGTGGTGTTCTGTGTTTGCGTCGTCATCATCGTGTTTGTGTATTTCGGCATCCAAGCAGGCCTAATCCAAATAGGCCCAAAAGCAGAACCAACGTTATGAATAAATACATCATGATTGGACCGCCAGGAGCAGGCAAGAGCACTCAAGCTTCCACGCTCGCAGATGCCCATGGTTTCGTCCGGATTTCCGTCGGGGATATTTTTCGATGGAATATCAAAAACCACACTAAGCTGGCGGCGAAGATCCACCGTTAAATCGACTCCGGCCAACTTGTGCCCGACGACATCGTTGAGCAAGTGGCAAAGGCTCGGCTCGAGCAACACGATTGGAACTATGGATTTGTGATGGACGGGTATCCTGCGAGCCAGGCACAGGCCGAGTTCTTCCTCGAATCGTACGATGTCGATGGCGTCATTTTGTTGGAAGTTCCCGACACACTGATCATCGAACGGCTGTCGAATTTCCGAGTCTGCAAAGCCTGCGGACTCGATTACAATTTGATCGCTCATCGTCCCAAGGAGGATGAGATCTGCGAGGTTTGCGGCGGCACCTTGATCCAACGCAGCACCGATACTCCGGATGTCATCCGAGACCGGATTCGAGATTACCACAACAAAAGCGAGCCGGTGATTGATATTTTTCGTCGCAAAGAATTGGTGGTCGCGATCGATGGCACCAAGCCGCCAGCCGAGGTCTCCGCCCTCATTTGCGCAGAACTGGCTTTATAGTATGGCTTTAACGGCTCGGCGTTCGATTCATGCGCTGCGATGCGCTGCTCAGCCGAATGAGCATCCCGAGATTGAAGTTGTCGTCAGCCATATCTGGAGGTTCGCGCATGGCCTTCAGAAAAGGTATCCGTTCAATTTCGCGAACGCGCAGAGAGATCTGCCGGACGAACGGCACCGATGGGTTCAGGAAAGACTTGCGAGCTATTTCTTGTTTGGAGTGATTGCTGAACTATCCGGAATCGATGACAAGCAACTTAACAGCGCGTGGTTGCTCGCCGCTCGTTTGAGCAGAACGATCGGAAAGGGGGGCGAAAACTTCAGCCCGCATGAGTTCACTGTCGAAGAAAAGGAACTGGCTGAGGAGATCGGCAAATACACTTTCATGCGTTTCATTCAACAGGCTGAAGAGTTGTCCCTGAAGATGAATTTCAAATTTGGCCCTGTGAATTCGGCTGAACACGTCATCGCCTGGTGCTTTCGCTATGTGCGCCAGCTCTTGCGAGCGGCCAAATCGGAGAGCGTCCCTAGGGGCGCTGAGCACATTGGGTAGGACTTGCAGGGTTCGGGATTAATCGAGGCCTCTTAGCTCTGGTCCGGCAGCGTTAGGGTTGCGGAGCGTACGTAGTCCTGGCTTCAGCGGACATCTCGTACGCGACGGAAATGGGTCAAATGAAGCTCTGACCTCCTGGTCGAGTTCAAGTCGGACCCGATAAAAGCCGCCCCTCCATACACCGGGTCTTTGGATTTCTTTAAATCGTCTTGCTGCTCACTCGAAAGCCGTCATAGTGAGTGTAAGGGCGATTGGCGCAGGGGTTAGCGCGTCTGCTTTACACGCAGTAGGTCGGGGGTTCAAATCCCTCATCGCCCACCACTTCTTGTCTTGGTTATCAACAACTTGCAAAAACAGGCTGTTTTTTCCCGACAAATTCCTGACAACTTAGGCGTGAACCGCCGCCGGTAGGCTGATGATTTTCTCCGTTGTCGTCGGCATGATGGCAAACCACTTGTCCGCGTCCGAGGGCTGAACCAGCTCCCGGTAATTACTGAAGATAACGGCAGGGGAATTCCCGCATTCCAAAGCCACTTGATTGACGTTCTGGATCTGGGCGAGGCGGTAGCTTACAAAGCTGTGCCGAAGTCCATTTCGTTTCCACGGGATGCCGCGTGCGTTCGAGAAATACATGAGTTCCTCGGACATGTTTTGATAGGAGCAGACCGGACCCGACGCTTGGGCGTGCGGCAACAACCACGCGTGCAGGTTTGGGAGAATCGGAATCAGTCGGCGCATTCTGGTCTTCGATTTGCCGCCGGTAATCTCGATGAATCCTGTTTTGAGATTTACCTTTGACCAGTCGAGCCGCTTAATTTCCCAGTGTCGCACACCGGCAAACGCTCCAATCGCCAGAAACGGCACAAGATGATTGTCTGCTTCCGATAGTATTGCGGACATTTCGCCCGGCGTGAAAATCTCAATCTCTCCCGGGGTTTCCTCGCTCTTGCTGACGGAACTCATTTCGTCATGGTCGAACGGTAGATACTTCCTCGTCGTCTTGGCGAAGTTGAACAACGTGGAAACGAGGCGACGATAATTGTTTCGCGTTC
>SIBF01000046.1 GCA_009695275.1 Pedosphaera sp.
CTAGCAGCCTGTCGGACTTACGTACACGTATTAAATCCGACGCTCTACGATTCGATATGACGCGTTTTGATTTTCGGTGAAGGTGTTTTGATGGTCCAAAATCAATGATTTTGTCCGAAAACGAGCTAAGTCCGACAGGCTCCTAGCCTCGCCTCATGACTCCGCCACCACGGCCATGCTCTCACGCGCCTCGATCGCGGTAAGACACATGCTGCATGAACATTACCTGAGCTTCCGGGAGGATGAATCACTCGCGCTTGCGGAACCGCTGGCTGCTGCATCGAACTTCCAGGCCTTTCCCGTGCTCGACCAAAACCGGCGCACGGTCGGCATTCTCTCGAAGTCAGATTTCCTCAAGAAAGTGGAACGCAAGCTGATCCTCGTGGATCACAACGAACTCACCCAGGCCGTCCACGGTGTCGAACAGGTTGAGATCATCGAAATCGTGGATCACCACCGGGTCCAGATTCAAACGGCGACCCCTATCTTCATCCGAAACGAACCGGTTGGCTCCACCAGCACCATCGTCGCCGATTGCTTCCTGCGTAACGGAATTGAGATTCCGAAAAATATCGCTGGTTTGCTCCTTGCGGGATTGATCTCTGATACGTTGAACCTGACATCCCCGACGAGCACCGCGCGCGATGCTGAAATCCTGGGCATCCTGGAAAAAACGGCGGATGTGAATGCGCGCGAGTTTACAGAAAATCTTTTTGCGTCCGGTTCTGTCCTTGTCTCTCGCCCGACACCCCAAGCGATCACGTCCGACTGCAAGGAGTATGTCGAGCAAGGCACGTCCTTCAGTGTCGCCCAGGTCGAGGAAATCGGCTTCGAGCAATTCTGGAAGCGCAAGGAAGATGTCGTCACAGCGCTCGAAGCCTACCGGCGGCAAAAGGGATACGACTTTTCCGCGTTGCTGGTGACCGATGTTGTCACACAGGTTTCGTTGCTGCTGGTCGCGGGACCGGAGGATTTGCTCTCCAAGATTGACTACCCTGAGCTGGAGGATGGCATCTGGGAATTGGAGAACGTCGTTTCCCGGAAGAAGCAGCTCCTCCCCTACTTCACTCATCTGCTCAAGCGGCTTTCCTGAGCTGCGCGATGCGTAACTCTCACGTGAATCCAGCCGGCAGGATCAGGGCAAAAAGCGTCCGAGTCCTGGTAACGCCGGAATCGGAGCCTCAAGAATCGCCAACATGGACCGGACGGTCCTCCGAAGATGATGACTGTCGCGGCACAACAGTCGAACGCTCCACCCACGAACTGCCAGGCGGCTGACACCGACCCACGCATCGTCAGTATGCAGGGCCGACAATGCCTCCCAACAGCCGTGCCGCGAATCGAGTCGTGAAGTGACTATGTAACAACACGCATAGTAGCCGTGCCGGAAGCCGCCGCCCGCGATTTGAAGACCTGCGCCTTGACCCGGTGCCAGTCGAAAACGCTCGCAAGCATTCCACCGGTTACCCTCGAAAAGCTCCGTGGCGATGCTCAATTCGCGGAAGGCAAACACTTCCCCTGAAGCAACGCGTCCGGGAGCAAGGCTGTCCACGTAGATCAGCTCCCCATCTGGCTCGACGACCAACTGCGTTCGCTGATGCAAACAACTGCCCCGTTGTGGAACGAGCATCGACGGGACGAAAACAAGGGTCGCACCCGAAGCGACCCGGAAGGTTTGTAATACTTCACCCCGGCCGTCCGGCATTGTGTAAACACGCGTTGCACTGGGGTTGGTGATTCGAAGTGTGGCCCCATTCTCGACCGTCACAGCGCTTTGAAGCCGGTCCCCTGCGAACAACCCCGCGGTGGGATTGATCACTTGCACGCTCAAAGCGTGCCCGTCCCAGTACGGTTTGCTGATGTGAAACGGTGCATTGAACGACTGCTGCGAGAGATAGCTCCGCCCGGCGAAATCACGGGAGCAAGTAAGCGTGAGATGGCCTTGCAATGTTGCCGGCACGGATGCCCGCGTTCCATTGGGCGGCTCATGGAAGGCTTCCACGGTTTCAAGACTGCGGATCGGGGCCATGAAGCATGGAGTCTGGTACGGCTCGGTGTCCTCAGCGCGCCGTGGCGTTGGCGGGGATGCGACAATCCTCTCAACTTCCGCGGCGGGCTGAGGACAGCCAGCCCTGCCCGGAGGTTCACCGGGAAGCTGAACGGAGTTGATAGGTAAGGGCATTGTCTCCTTCACGCTCGCTGAGATGAGAAAAGGTAGTTGTGTTCGATCCACCCGATCACCTCCCCGAGGCCTTGTTCCGATTTCAAATCACAAAACAGAAACGGGCGCGTGCCGCGCATGGCTTTCGAGTCACGTTCCATCACTCCCAGATCAGCTCCCACGTAAGGTGCAAGCGTGATCTTGTTGATGATGAGCAAATCGCTATTACGGATGGCGGGGCCGCCTTTGCGCGGAATCTTGTCTCCCTCGGCCACGTCGATGACATAGATGAAGGCATCCACCAATTCGGGCGAGAATGTGGCCGACAGGTTATCGCCACCGCTCTCGACGAGCACGATTTCAAGATCGGGGAATCGTTGCTCCAACTCGGCGACGGCCTGGGAGTTCATGGTGGTGTCGTCGCGAATGGCCGTATGCGGGCAACCGCCCGTCTCGACGCCGATGATTCGCTCAGCAGCGAGAGCCTCGTGGCGCGTAAGAAACTCCGCATCTTCCTTCGTGTAAATGTCGTTGGTGACCACGGCGACGCTGTAGGTGGCGCGGAGCTTTTGACAGAGGCGCAACACGAGCATCGTCTTGCCCGAACCCACCGGACCACCGATGCCAATGCGCACGGCGCGCGAGAATCGTTTCATAATTTCAAACACCGTAGCAACTGGCGCGAAGAGGCTCTGAACTAATCCCTCAACTCCATGCGAGCCTCCTCACGCCATCTGTTACGAAATAAAAATACGTGTGTATGCCGTTTCGTGCCGGGCACTCGCGATGTCGAGGCCGGGCTGGAACCAGCCGATGTCGGCTTCATTCACCGTCAGAGCGAGTTCAACCACAACACCGGTTTGGGCCAGACATTCGGTAAGAATCGTTTGCCCGGCGATTTGTCCCATCCGAATTAATTTCATCGCTGCGCTCACCAACGCGGCAAGGTTTTGGTAAAAGTACGCGGCCAGTGAAGCTTCGAGCGGCATCTGAGCGATGGCCGCTTGAGCGCCGAACACGATGGTGGCATGGGCGTGGAAATTGCCACGGCCGCACTCGGTTTCGAGCTGTGCAAGCAGCGGATGCGGGGTGAGTTTCTGCAACATCTGTAATCGTTGCGTGCCAATGCGGCTGCTGGCCTGGCGCAACTCAAAGGAGCTTTTCATCGCTCCGTAATGTTCATCGAGTTCGAGCAGGCGTGAAACATCCGCATCCCCGGCAGCGCGATGCGCCAGACGGACAAATGGAAGTTCCATGTGTTCCATCGCGGGCACGACTTGGTGGCGTAGAAACTCGGCGAAATCAACCGGTTCCGCCACCTGTCCGAGCTGCACCAACCCTTCGAGGCCAAATGAGTGCGCGTAGCTCCCGCTCGGAAAAATTGAGTCGGTGGTCTGGAGCAGTTGCGGAAGCCAGGCGATTTCGGATTTCATCACTTCAATGCCGGTGTCCTGCCATGCCACCAAGCGGTTCAAAGACGGCACTGACGGCTGTGAAGGAGATTCCTTCGCGGTCGAGCAAGTTTCGGAGAATCGGATTGTCTTCGACGAAGAGGGAATCTCCTCGGACTTCCACCGAGAGATGCATGTTCCCCACCTGCCAGGCAACGCGGGCAGCTTGAGGCGGGTCGGTCAGGACAACTCGAAGGACCGGTTCCATCGCTTGGGCGACGACGTAGCTGTGGACGCCAGTCTGGAGAAAGATGTCACCGTGGCGTAAAGGTCGATCCAGCTCGAAACCGAACTCGCGTCCATCGGACGCCCTGCCACGCCAGCGGCGTTTGGCGAGAATGAAGCGGTCGGCGGGCAGTTCAATCATTGGCAGGCCGGATTTGGGAGCGTCGAGCGGGCCTCGAATCACTTCCAGTTCGGCACTGTTCCGAAACAGAGTGAACATCAGAACAGGAAGTAGCGTTGTGCGAGCGGCAATACTTTGGCCGGTTCACAAGTGAGCACACGGCCATCGGCTTTTACCGTGTAAGTCTCGGGATCCACCTCCATCACTGGCGTGGCATCATTCCAGATGAGGTCTTTCTTGGTAAGCTTGCGCGTATTCTTCACCGCGACGAGTCGCTTGGAGAGGTCAAGTTCCTTGAGCGAGCCTTTGCGCAACGAGGCTTCGCTGACGAAGGTGACACTCGTCGAGAATTTCGCGCGACCGTGAGCCGCGAATTGGTTTCGATAAAACGTCGGCTGAGGCGTCGGGATGCTGGCGTTCGGGTCGCCCATGTTCGCGCTGGCGATGAGGCCGCCCTTCAAAATCAATTCGGGCTTCACGCCAAAGAAGGCGGGTTTCCACACGACAAGATCGGCGAGCTTCCCGACTTCCAACGAACCCACTTCATGCGCGATGCCGTGGGTGATGGCGGGGTTGATGGTGTACTTCGCGATGTAGCGAAGGGCGCGGAAATTATCGGCCAGAGCATGAGTCTCGAAGTTTGGAGTTTGGAGTTTGGAGTTTGGAATTTTCGAGCCCGGTTCCAGCTTTCCAAACTGGACCTTCATCTTGTGCGCTGTCTGCCAGGTGCGCGTGATGACTTCGCCGACACGGCCCATCGCCTGGCTGTCACTCGACATCATTGAAAACGCCCCGAGGTCGTGGAGCAAGTCCTCGGCGGCAATGGTCTGGGGCCGGATGCGTGATTCGGCGAAAGCCACATCCTCAGGAATCTTCGAGTCAAGGTGATGGCACACCATGAGCATATCGAGATGCTCATCGATGGTGTTCACCGTGAAGGGGCGCGTCGGGTTGGTTGAGGAAGGCAGGACGTTAAGCTCGCCCGCCACGCGAATGATGTCGGGCGCGTGACCGCCGCCGGCACCTTCGCTATGGAAAGTGTGGATGGTGCGACCCTTGAAGGCTTTGATGGAGTCTTCGACGAAGCCTGACTCATTGAGAGTGTCGGTATGAATGGCAACCTGGACATCCAGCTCATCGGCAACGCCGAGGCAGCAGTCAATGGCGGCAGGTGTCGTGCCCCAGTCCTCGTGGAGCTTGAGGCCGATGGCACCAGCGAGGATTTGTTCGCGCAGCGGTTTCGGCGTCGAGCAATTGCCTTTTCCGAAGAAACCGAGGTTCATCGGATACTCGTCGGCGGCTTCCAGCATCCGGTGCAGATTCCAGATGCCGGGCGTGCAAGTGGTGGCGTTGGTGCCGGTGGCAGGACCGGTGCCGCCGCCAAGCATTGTCGTGATGCCGCTGGCGAGCGCGTGCTCAATCTGCTGTGGGCAGATGAAATGAATGTGCGTGTCAATGCCACCAGCCGTAACCATGCAGCCTTCGCCCGCGATGACTTCAGTGGCGGCCCCGATGGTCATCGGGTTCTTCTTCCGCGTCTTGGAATCGGCGAAAGCCGAGCCAAGCCCGCTCTGGATGCCAGGATTGCCCCCATGACCGATTCCAACAATGCGTCCGTGCTTGATGCCGATGTCGGCTTTGATAACGCCGAGTTTGGCGTCGAGGATAAGCGCGTTGGTGATGATCAAATCGAGCGACTTGGCGTCGGTCGCGGTGGGCGACTGGCCCATGCCGTCGCGGATGACCTTGCCGCCGCCAAACTTCACTTCGTTGCCGTAACCACCACCTTCAGCGATGAGATCGCGCTCGACCTGGATGAATAACTCCGTGTCCGCCAGGCGAACCTGGTCGCCGACGGTCGGGCCGAACATTTCGGCATATTGGCGGCGGGTGAGTTGGAGGGACATCGCGATTTACGATTTACGATTTATGACTCGCTTGGCGGGCTTTCGGGTCTTGTCTAGCAGGCCATCCACCTTGTTGTTCAAACCGAAAACTTCACGAGTGCCAGCGAGCGCCACGAGTTCAACCTCCTTCGTGTCGCCCGGCTCGAAGCGGACGGCGGTGCCTGCCGGAATGTTGAGGCGGAAGCCGCGCGATGCGGCACGGTTAAAATCGAGCGCCGTGTTCACTTCGAAGAAATGAAAGTGGCTTCCGACTTGAATGGGACGATCGCCAGTGTTTGCCACAAGCAGGGATTTAGTCGCGAGGCCGACATTCGCGTCGAGTGTGGCAGGATGACTGGCGACGATGATTTCTCCAGGAATCATTACGTTTTACGTTTCACTTTTTGCGATGGGATGGACGGGTGAACGATACACCTGAGGAATTCCGCAGCCCGTAAACTGTAATTCGCAAAATGTGATTTCATTTCATCGGATGGGATGGTGGACGGTCACAAGCTTCGTACCATCGGGGAACGTGGCTTCAACCTGCACTTCGTGAATCATTTCGGGCACGCCTTCCATCACATCGGCGCGTTTCAGGATCGTCGTGCCGTGGCTCATCAATTCGGCAACAGGTCTGCCATCGCGGGCGCCTTCCATGATTTCGTAAGTGATCAGCGCGACGGACTCGGGGTAATTGAGCTTGAGCCCACGCTGCCGCCGCCGCCGGGCGAGATCAGCAGCAACCACTATCAGCAGTTTTTCTTGTTCGCGCGGACTCAGGTGCATGGCTTCGTGAAATTGAACAGGGAAGGAGCAAAGACGCGAATCATTTTCAATCCTCAGATTTCATGGTCGCGCTCACACGGTCAAATGCTCTTTGACCAGTTTCTCGCCCAGTTCCGCAATCGGACCCGAGGCGACGATGGCTCCACGATCCATGATGTAAAATCGATCCCCGACGGCCAGGCAAAAGTCGAGGTACTGTTCAACCAGGAGAATGCCAATCTGTCCTTCACGGCGCAGCTTCTGGATGGCGTCGCCAATCTCGCGCGCCGTTGGCTCTGCCTGAAAACCATCACTTCGGAGCGTTTTGATTGTCTCGCCAATCTGATCAATGATGTTTGGCTGAATGCCCTCGGTGGGCTCGTCGAGCAGGAGCACTTTCGGAGCGGTCAGGAGCGCTCGGGCAATGGCAAGCTGCTGCTGCTGCCCTCCGCTCAAGACGCCTCCCTTGCGCTGAAGCATCTCTTTGAGAACCGGGAACAATTCCAGGACGCGATCAACCTCGCCATTGAGCTTTCTCTTCTGGGCTATCGCGCCGATGCGGAGATTCTCCCAGACTGTCAAGTTTGGAAAAATGTCGCGCCCCTGCGGAACGTAGCCAAGACCAGCGCGAGCGCGAGCATCGGTCTTGAGGCCGGAAAGTTGAACATCATCCAGTGTGATGTCGCCCGAGTCCACGCCAACCAAGCCTGTGATGGCTTTGAGCGTCGTGGTCTTTCCAACGCCGTTGCGGCCCATGAGGCAGACGACTTCGCCACGAGCCAAAGTAAGACTCACATCCCTAAGGATGCGGGAGCCGTCGTAACTGACGTGGAGGTTGGTGAGGGTTAGCATGGTTGCGAGAAGAGGGGCAGAGAAGAAAGGGGGAAAAGGGGAATTCCCCTCCACTCCCTTTCTCCTTTTTCCCTCTGCGATGTCAGCAAGATGGCTTTCACGTCTTTTTCTTTCTTCCAAGATAAACTTCAATCACCCGCTCGTCCGCCTGCACTTCGTCCACCGTTCCTTCGCACAGAAGGCTGCCTTGATGTAATACCGTGACGGTGCGGGCAATCTGCCGGACAAACACCATGTCATGCTCGATCACGATGATCGTGTGTTTGCCAGCGAGACTCATGAGCAAGTCCCCGGTTCTGATGGTTTCTTCGTCGGTCATGCCAGCCGCAGGCTCATCCACGAGCAGCACCTTTGGATTTTGGGCCAGCAGCATGCCGATTTCGAGCCATTGCTTCTGACCGTGACTGAGCATGCCAGCTTTCGCCGTGGCCTTGCCTGCCAGATTAACTTGCTTCAGCACCTGGCCGATGCGCTCACGTTGGGAGGGCGTCACTCGCGAAGACAGGCAGGACCAGAGACTGCGGCTGCCTTCGAGGGACAGCCAGATGTTCTCAAAGACAGTGTGATCGACATAGACGGAGGGTGTCTGAAATTTCCGCCCGATTCCGAGCCGGTTGATCTGATACTCATTGAGGGCGGTCAGATCTGTTTTGTCGGCGAACTCGATCGTACCACTGTCGGGACGGGTACGACCAGTGATCAAATCAAGCATGGTGCTCTTCCCGGCGCCATTGGGTCCGATGATCACCCGCAACTCGCCTTCCTCGACGTAAAGGCTGAGATCGTTGATGGCCTTGAAACCATCAAACGTCTTTGAGACGCCTTCCAAGGAGAGGATGAATTG
The DNA here is from genome assembly GCA_009695275.1 of Pedosphaera sp. Lineage (GTDB taxonomy): Bacteria > Verrucomicrobiota > Verrucomicrobiia > Limisphaerales > F1-12-MAGs170 > F1-120-MAGs170. The sequence continues at coordinate 8,309 of SIBF01000046.1, forward strand.
CTTCCTGGTCATTGATGCAAAACAAATGAATCGAAATGCGCTTCCATATCCATTAAACGTCCGTTGTCGGCGCGACTGGCCGTGGAGCCAATTTATCTTCATGCTTAGGCCCAAAACGCCTCTTGAGCTCTCGCAACTGCTCCGGTATGCCGATCAATCCTTTGGGCATGAAGACCGTCACGATCACGAAGAGGCCTCCCAAAATGTAAGGCCATTGCTCGGCGAATGCGTGGGTGGCATAACTCTTGAGCGCGTTGATGCTCACCGCGCCCAGGATCGGCCCAAGCAAATTTCCGCGGCCACCCACGGCGCACCACACAACCGCTTCCAGGGATTTGTCCGGCGCCATCTCGCTCGGGTTGATGATGCCGACCTGAGGCACGTAGAGCGCGCCGCCCAGGCCGGCGATGACCGCCGACAATACGAAGACGAACAGTTTGAAATCTGCCGTGGCATAACCGGAGAAAAGCACCCGGTTCTCGCTGTCACGAATGGCCCGTTGAATCAGCCCGAATTTGGTCGAAGTGAGCCAGCGGCAAAGCAAATAGACCAGCAACAGCAAAACGCCCGAAGCGATGTAGAGCGTCCTCTTGGTGCCAGCCTGATTGACGTCGTGACCGAGGATGAACTTGAAATCGGTGAGGCCGTTGTTACCGCCAAAAGTGAAATCATTACGGAAGAACATCAGCGTGGCCGCGTAGGTCAGCGCCTGGCTGAGGATGGAAAAATAGACGCCCTTGATCCGTGAGCGAAAGGCCAGCCAGCCGAAAACGAACGCCACGACTCCCGGCACCCACACGACGGCGGCGGCGGCAAACCAGAAACTCTTGAAGGGAATCCAGTGCGGGGGAAGGCCGCCCGTCTCCGGAAAGCGCTTGGGGAATTCCAGGAACACCATGAAGTCGGGAATGTCGGCGTGGTACTGTCCGAGCTTCCCGATCAGGAGCATGAGATGCATTCCCAACGCATAGCCGCCGAGGGTGAAGAACAGGCACTGGCCCAAACTAAGCAGACCGGTGTAGCCCCAGAGCAGATTCACTCCGAGCGCCAACACGGCATAGCAAAGGTACTTTCCGTACACGCTCAAGGTGAACGACGAAACATGAAGGGCGCTGTTGGCCGGCGTAAAAGCATTCAAACACGGCAACACCACGAGGCCGATGAAGGCGGCGATGGAAACGAGGATGAGTTCCCTTTTTGGAAGGAGCGGGGTCATGGCGCGAAGTCCGGGTTCCAATTTTCAACGACAGTTCCTGAATCGAACTGAAGATTTACCCATGAAGGCCAACGCCTCTCCCATGCCAGTTGAGGCATGGAGCTTTCTTGGGGCTTGGAATTTGGAATTTGGAATTTGGAACTTTTCATCCTTCCAGACTCCGGCTGCGCGTCACGAAAAGGCCGGCTGGCCTCCATTGGAGGAACAAAATAATGGCGGCCAGCACGGTTATCTTCCCCATTACGGCTCCAAGCCACGGTTGGAGAATCTGGTCGGTCACGCCCACACCTATCGAGGCGGAGACGGTGCCGACGAGGTTTCCCACCCCGCCGAGCACGACAATCATGAAACAATCAACGATGTAATTCTGGCCCAAACTGGGTCCGACATTGCCAATTTGGGAAAGACATGCTCCAGCCATTCCAGCCAGGCCGGACCCAAAGGCGAACGTCAGCATGTTCACACGATCTGTCCGCACGCCGACGCATGAAGCCATCGCGCGGTTCTGCATGACCGCCCTGATTTGGAGCCCGAGAGATGTCCGAGTTAGCAGGAGGTACGTGCCGAAAACGATCAAGACCGCAAAGCCGATCACAAAGATCCGGTTGTAGGCAAAGAGCACGTCGCTCACCACCAGGCTGCCACTCAACCAACTAGGCGAACTGACCTGCACATTTGCGGCTCCGAAAATGTGCCGAAAGAGCTGCTGCAACAATAGACTGACACCCCACGTGGCGAGCAACGATTCCAGCGGCCTCTTGTAGAGAAAACGGATGACTCCGCGTTCAAGGATCAGGCCCACGCCACTGGCGACGAAGAAGGACACAACGAGCGCCGCGATAAAATAGCTGTCGAAGCCGATACCACTTGCGCCAAACCAGCTTTTGAAAAAATTTTGAGTCACATACGCCATGTAGGCGCCAACCATGATGATTTCCCCGTGGGCCATGTTGATGACACCCATGAGACCAAAGGTGATCGCCAGCCCCAGCGCTGCCACGAGCAGCACGGCGGCCAGGCTCAAGCCGCGAAAGGCGGTCCCAAACAGATTGCCCAGTTTCATGTAATCCTGAATCTGGATCACGGCGGAGTGCGCTGCCTTCAACGTTTCCTCGCCATACTTTCCTGTATCTGCTCTGGCGTTCTTTTCGAGTTCCTGGAGGAAATTCAACGAGCTGATCGAACGAAGATCGGACAACTTTTGAATCGCAGCGAGACGAACTGAGGCATCATCGCTTGCAATCCGCGTCAATTCCATCGCTTCGTAAAGACCCTTCAAAACATCGACATTTGTCTCGGTTTTCAATCTGACCTCGAAGTGCTGGAGATATTCCTGGTTCTGGTCCTGGCCCAGTTTCACCACCGCGTCACGCCGCATCTTCGGGTCGGGATTGGCGATGGCAAAAAGGTCGAGGACGGTCTTGATCGCCTTACGCAGCTTTGAACTCGTGTCGGCGGCGGTAAGGTCGGTGGCGGCAAATAGGAGTGGCTTGCCGGATGAGTCGGTGAGCGGAGCGCCGTCGGCGACTCGGATGCCCTTGGCGCGGCCTTCGCCATCGGTCTGGGCATCGAGAAGGAAGGGCGTCCGAGTTTCGTTGGTTTCGTGCAGGAAGACGCCCCCCTGCCTCCAGGCACCAAGAGCCTGGACGACAAAGGCGTCGCCGCCGGCTTCGATAAGCTGGTTGACCAGCTCGATTTGCTTTGTGGCGTCGTCGGAGAGAATGGCTTCGGAAAGAGTGGCGCGGTGAGTTTGGGTGGCGGCGGTGGCGGTTAAAAGGGTGAGGAGAAGCAAAAAAGTCGCGAGGATGCCGCGCAGCGGAAATTTGCGGTTCAGAATTTCAGCTTGGAAAATCACAGCGCACTCGAAGGTCGCGGAAGAGGAAGGGCAATCCAAAATTTGAGTTAAACTCGTATAGCGCCCGCCTTGCCGGCTTGATGAGGGAGATGTGGCAGGCCGGAGGTGTCCGCTCTGGGCGGCGCTGGTGGCGTAGTTGGTGGAGCGGTTTGGGAGCGGCATCACAGTTGGGAGCAGGATCAAGATTGTACCAATAGCTTAACGGTCGTGGTGGTGCAGTCCTGATCGTGGTCTCAGTCCGGTTTGGTTGGGGAAGGCGGGCGAATGCACGCGCCCGCCTTCCTGGAGGAACTAGCAAACAGCCCCGGTGGCTGGTTGCTAATCTACTTCTTACCGAGGAACTTCTCGCTGAATGGCTCACCGGCGACGTTGTTCATCGTCTTGATGATCTTGAACTGGCCATTGGCAAGCGTCTCCCCGATGAAGGCGTTGTTAACAAGATGGTGATTCTCTTGCATCGTCACCAAGCCCGCCGGCCCTTTGAACTTCTGGCCGATGAGGGCAGTGCGCACTTTGTCCACTTGGAAGCTCCCGGCCTTCTCGACCGCCTGTTTCCAAAGATAAACACCCATGCGTGACAGGTTCATAGGGCTGCATGTTACACGACCTTTGGAGTCAACTCCGCTGACCTTGTAGTCCACGCCTGCAAGCGTTGGTGCTTTGACCCATTTCATGAAGTCCCCCACGAACTTTGTGTTCTCCGGAGACTTGATGGACATGAAGTATGTCCAGCAGCCGAGGTGCCCGACGAGTTGCTTTGCGGGAAGACCACGGAATTCATCCTCTGAGATCGAGAATGAAACCACAGGGCAATTCTCGGAAGTCAGACCGGCATTGGCGAACTCCTTGAAGAACGGAACGTTGGTGTCGCCGTTGAGCGTGCTGATGATGGTGGCTTTGCCGCCGGCGGCGAAGGCCTTTGCTTTGGCCACGATGGTTTGATAGTCGGTGTGGCCGAAGGGAGTGTATTCCTCAAGGATGTCAGAGTCAGGTATGCCCTTGGACTTGAGATACTGCTTGAGGATTTTGTTCGTGGTGCGCGGGTAAACGTAGTCCGAGCCGAGCAGGTAAAATTTCTTCTTGCCCTCCGCGAGCATGTAATCCACGGCGGGAATCGCCTGCTGGTTTACCGCCTCGGCAGTGTAGAAGATGTTCTTCGACAGCTCTTCGCCCTCATACTGGACAGGGTAGAAGAGAAGTCCGTTATTACGCTCGAAGACCGGGAGCACCGACTTGCGGCTGACTGAGGTCCAGCAACCGAAGACGACGGCGACCTTGTCTTTGACGAGCAACTCTTCGGCTTTCTCGGCGAAGAGGGGCCAGTTCGACGCCGGGTCAACAATGACCGGCTCGATCATCTTGCCGGCAACGCCGCCAGCCTTGTTGATCTCGTCGAACGTGAATAGCAACACGTCCTTGAGCGAAGTTTCGCTGATGGCCATGGTGCCGGACAATGAGTGAAGAATGCCGACCTTGACGGTTTCGGCCGCGCTGGTTTGGAGCACCGCTAAGGACGCGAGTGCCACCGCCAGACAGTTCATGAGGAGTTTTTTCATAGCGATAGTGGGAGTTTTGGTTCTCGGTTATTAATCGAGTTGAGTTGAGAGATTTGATCGTGCTTAGAAGAGATAAGAAACGCCTATGCCCAGAACGACGCGATCAGTCTTCGTTCCGAAGCCCTTTGCGAGCGAGGTGTGATCGTAACGAACCTCGGGTTGGATCTTGATGTTCGGAACGGGTTTGATGTTCAGAGTAAACGCGACACTCGCGATGTCCTGGCCTCCGTTGAGGGCAAAGCCTAGCGGGTCACCGGAGATGTCAGCACCGTTCTTGTCACTCAGGAACTCCACGCGCACGGACGGAAGAACCTTGTCGGTAATGGCGTAGGACAGCCAGCCGCCGGCAGACCAGACTTCGGAGTCTTTGGCGGCGCTGCGGAAGTTGAAGTAGTCCAATTCGGCTCCGAAATGGAGTTTCTCGTTAATCTGCCATCCGGAGAGGAGGGATCCGCCATGAACCATCTTGCTGAAGGCATCCTCACGTCCGGTAAAGCCGATCAAGTTGAGCCAGACTTTGTCGCTGGGTTTGATCCCGAAAGCGATCACGCCGGTCTTGCTGTCGTTGTTATCTATCGGTCCGGCATAGAGGCCGTTCTGGGCACGGAGTTTCACGTCCAGCCAGTCGGTCAAGGTGTAACCAACCTGCACTCCCGCCGCAGGGCCGTTCCCAGTGTAGAACCACTGATAGCCTTGGGAGAAGTTATCGTTGGCCGCTCCACCGTCGCCTGATTCGTAGTTAAGCAGCGAGATCAACTCGCCCGCCTTCACGTTGAGGCCGGTCCCGACGGGAACATTCATTTCGACGTAGGCTTCCCGAAGGTTCTCAAACCCGACCATGCCCGAACCCGAGTTCACGATGGGCGCGTCCTGGCCGAAGATGAGCGACGCGCGGTAAGCGGCGCTGAATTTGTCGCCGCTGCGCTCCACGGCGGGGCTCGCCAGTGTCAGCTTGACCTTGTTCAGTGAAAATGAATCCGAACGTCTGTTCCACAGGTATCCGGGAGAAACTCCTCCCGGAGGATTACTTGTGTCGTGAAAAAATGAAGCGGAGACAAACCCGCTCAGTTGAGACTCGCTCAGAACCTTGAGGCTGCTGGCTCCGGATTGGCCGGGCACAATGCCCTCCTTGGTGGCAAGGTGTTCAAGCGATTCGAACCGCTGTTTCAATTCCCTGTTTTCGTTTTCAAGCCGCTCCAGGCGTGCCGAGTCTGCAGACTGGCCGTGGAGCAAGGATGGAACAGCTACGATGGCTGCCCCGAGGCATGCTCGAGCTGCTAATGATGATTTGTTTTTTGATTTCATTGTGTGGTTTTGGTAAGTCCCAGTTGAGGGATCCAATGCGCTTGAAGCATGTGACACACCAATACAAGGCAGATTCTTGAAGTCTTTAACGCAAATAATTCATGCAAATGATGAATTGAATCGCTGATCCTCATAGCGCGCCCGGATAAATTCCCCCGAAGCTTCACCGATTATTGCTCATCGAATGGCAACTTAAGAGCAAACGAATTGAGCTGGTGGTCGTTTCTAACCATGTGACTTGGGCAAAACTCGTCACCTTGACTATTTGAGGACCTGGCAGTTCGAAGTGTGATCTGCAGTTCCAACCCAGAGGAGCCTTCTAAAAATCCGTCCCTGCGCTAGCCTTCCTTCCGCATCTCCTCGAATGGGATGTTTCCAACCCTTCGCCTTTGGTACCAGGCGATGGCGAACAAATCGACGATCCCACGCCCAAGGCGATTCCAGACACCGTACTTCGTAACACCCGCCACGCGCGGCCGGTGGTTGATCGGGATCTCGGTGGTCTTTGCACCGCCGCCGTGAACCAGGATGGGAAGGAACCGGTGAAGTCCGTTGAAAGGAAATACTCCCTGCAAGGCCGAACGGCGGAATACCCGCAGCGCACAACCGGTGTCCTGGAAATCCATGCCCAGCGCGAGATGCCGCGCCCGCCGCGCGATAACAGATGATGCCCGCCGTACAAAGGAGTCCTTCCTCATCGTCCGGTTGCCGCAAACGAAATCGAATTCACCGAGCTTCTCGATCATGCGAGGCAGATCCGCCGGATCGTTTTGCAAATCTCCGTCGAGTGTCGCCAGGACCGGACTGTTCGTGGCCTGAATCCCTGTCCAAAGAGCGGCGCTCTGACCGGCGTTCCTCAAATGCCTGACGCCGCGCACCCGGTCATCCAGCTTCCGTGCCTCATGAATTTGCCGCCACGTTCCGTCGGTGCTGGCATCATCCACAAAAACCAGCTCATAAGTGTGCCGTTCGTTTCGGAGCGCGGCGGCTACTTCGCGTGACATGGGCAGAATGTTGTCCTCCTCGTTATAGACGGGGACCACGATTGAAATCTCGCACGGCACGTCGGGAAACCTACGGAGGCCGGACGCTTTCGGGAATCTCAATTTCTCTGGCAAACCAAAAATCCCGGGCGGTTGGTTCCTTCAGAATTGTAATAATTGTTTGACACTCATCCAAGGATTGGCAAACAGGGAAGGTACAGAATCATCTCGGACAACACTGAATTGAATCTATGCGCCAAACCTTGCCTATCATCTCATCGTTACGCTTCGTCGCAACGATTGTCCTCGTCGCCTTCATCCTTGGTGTGCTTGCCGGTTGCGAAAGCGTCACCCGCTACTCCATCGGCTCAAACCAGGGGGTGATGCCTATGTCGGACCACTACACTGTTGAGCATTTTCATTGAGCAACGTGCCGGGAATCCAGCCCGGCCTTCGCATCCGTCACTGCCCGCAAGGCGCATCCATACGCCGGGGTGCTGGACTCGCGTTCCACGGTCTGTAGCCACGCGATTTCCTGCGGCTGCCCTTTCACGGTGACAGCGATTCGCGAAGTCGAAAGAAGCGAATCGGGCCGTCAACCTTTGCCTCCCATTGAATTGCGGAACCGCCGGAAACAAGACCCGAGGCCAAACTCACCCAGGTGGAAAAGTTATCCGTGGCATGAACCTCATACTGGCGTCCTCGGACGCCAGTCCATGCAAACCTGACAAACCCGTCACGCATCGACGCGGACAAGATGGTCAGAGGAGTTTCGGACGGTTCAGCAAACTCCATCCACACCGGCAGATGGTCTGAGGCCGTTTTGTCATCCAGCTTCTCCAGCCCATCCGGCAAGGGATTCAACAAATCCGTCCGGAAAACGTCGCTGCGTACAATGTTCGAGAACAACACGCCGCAGGGCAGAATGTAATCGAAGCGGGCGGTCAAACTTCCGCGAATCGAAATCGTGCGCGGACTTCCAGTGACAGGATTCACCGGCCTGGTCAGCCGCAGGCCTGTCGAGCTGTTCGCGAGCCGCTGGACCGGCTGATGACTCGAACTCGGCGGCCGTTCCACATCCTCGTTCAAATCCCCGGTGAGCACGTAGGGTCGATCCGCAAACGCCGGAAGAAAGATAGTCTTGAAAAAATTGGACACCGCGAAAGCCTCCGCCCCCCGTCGTTGGGCGCTCTCCGCGTCCGCCTGCGACTTGAGATGCGTGGTGAAGACATGCAGCGGTTTTTCCCAGCCAGGCAATTGGATCTCAGCCTCGAACAAATCCCGTGCGAAGCGCGCCTCCGCTCCAAACTCCGCCACGCTCACACCATCCAGCCATTTGTCCGATCGTTTGATGGGAAAACGGCTGAGGATCACGCTGCGCAGGAAGCCATCCGTTCCTGAATTGCGCGCCAGAAAATATCCTGGAAGAAAAGCGGTGACGAAATTGGTCATCTGCCAGGAGTTAGTGAACGGCACTTCGTTGAACGTGATGATGTCTGGACGCAGATACATCATCTGCCGTGCGATGGCACGGACTTGAGGCGCATTCGTGCTCCAATCCGTGGAGCCGTTGCCCGCGACGTTGTAAGTCAGGAGAGTGAAACCGCAAACCCGCGCCTGCGCGCACAACGAGACCAGGATGATTCCTAAAGCGAATCTCAGCACGGCCCGAATGTAATCCAGATGGGTGGTGAGGGCTCGCACAAAGATTCGAAGTTGTTTTTGAGCGAGTTCAAGCAGATGAGAATCGCAAATGCCGACAATTACAGGAGCCGGCTCGCCAAGCTGCACTGCGAGCCCGCTGTGATTCACCAGCCTTGCCCTTCCGCCACGAGTTGGCACCATGAGATCCATTCCGATGAAACCGAAGATCGCCGCCTTTCCGAAATGCTATATCGAACAAATCGCCGGCGCCCGGACGATGTCCGTGTTCGACTGGATCAAGATGGCCGGAGCCTTGGATGCGGATGGCCTTGAAATGTACGAGGGTTTCTTCACCACCCTGGAAGATGGCTACATCGATTCTGTCGGGGAAGCCATCCAGTCCGGCGGATTTGCCATGCCGATGCTCTGTTGCTCACCCGATTTCACACAGCCTGATCCTGTCGCACGCCAAAAGGCCATTGAGCACGAGGCCCGGATGATCCGCATCACGCGGCGATTGGGAGGCCCCCGCTCCGTCTGCCGCGTACTCAGTGGTCAACGGCGGCCGGATGTCCGCGTCGAGGACGGCATCGAATGGGTTGTGGATGGCATCCAGCAGTTGCTTCCTGTTGCACGCGAATACGACGTGATTCTCGGAATGGAAAATCATTACAAGGACGGTTTTTGGAAGTATCCCGAGTTCGCCCAAAAGAAGGATGTATTTTTGAAAATTGTCGAAGCCATTCCTGACCGGGGCCATTTCGGTGTGCAGTACGATCCGTCGAACGCCATCGTGGCTGGCGATGATCCCATCGACTTGCTTGTGGCGGTTCAGGATCGTGTGGTGAGCATGCACGCCAGCGACCGCTGGCTTGGCGACGGCGTCACGATTGAAGAACTCCGACAAAGCGACGGCACACTCGGCTATTCTCCCAAACTGAAACACGGCGTCGTTGGAAAGGGGCTCAATGATTACCCCGCGATTTTCACCCTTCTCGCGAAGAACCGATATTCCGGTTGGATCAGCATTGAAGATGGCATGAATGGGATGGAGGAAATGGCGGAGTCACTGGCCTTCCTGCATCAGATGGTGGACCGGTATTTCGGCGAGAACCCAGTTCCACACGAATGAAACCGGTTCGCACAGCACTTGTTGGTTGCGGGAAAGTCGGCGGTCTGCACGCGGCGGCCCTGGCGTCTCTGCCGGAATCAATGCTGGTCGCGGTCTGCGATCCAACTCTGGAAAGGGCGGAGGCGTTTGCCGCGCGTTATGGAGGACGCGTCTTTCGCGAGATGCCGCGAATGGTCCGGGAATCAGGTGCCGAGGCGGTGTTCATCTGCACGCCGCACCCTCTCCACGCCGAGTCGGCCGTTCTCGCAGCCCAGGCGGGCATGCATGTGATGGTCGAAAAACCGATGGCCGCAAACCTCGCGGATTGCGACGCCATGCTGCGGGCGGCGGAGAAATCCGGAGTCACCTTGAGCGTGATGAGCCAGCGGCGTTTTTACGAGCCCGTGCTGCGGATGAAAGCCGCCATCGATGCCGGGAAGATCGGACGACCTGTCCTGGGACTATTCCTCATGTTTAGCTGGCGCGACCGCGCGTATTACGAGTCCGATCCCTGGCGGGGAAAATGGGCGACCGAGGGCGGAGGCGTCCTCGTCAACCAGTCCCCGCATCAACTCGACCTCCTGCGCTGGTTCATGGGAGATGTGGAGGAAATCAGCGGCCGCTGGAGCAACCTCAACCATCACTACATCGAGGTGGATGACACGGCGGTGGCGACTCTCAAATTCAGGAACGGCGGACTCGGTTCGATCGTCACCAGCTTGTCCCAGAAGCCGGGGTTGTTCACCAAAGTTCATATCCATGGCTCGAACGGCGCCTCCATCGGCGTTGAAACCGACCGGGGCGCGACCTTCATTGCGGGGGTTTCAAAAATTGCCGAACCGCCCCTCAACGATCTTTGGACAATACCGGGCGAGGAACAATTGCTTCCGGAATATCAAGCCGCCGACCGCGCACGATTCCAGGCCATCGATCCGATCGCCCATTACCACGCCCTCCAGATTCAAGATTTCCTTCGAGCGATTCGGGAGGACCGCCCTCCGCTGGTTACGGGAGAGGACGGTCGTGCCGTGGTGGAGATTTTTTCCGCGATTTACGAATCCAATAAGACGAAGATGAATGTTCCCCTGACTCTGCGCTTAGATTAATGGCGATATTCGGGTCACGCGCGTCCTCATGCGCCAGCAAAGCCCAATTTGAACCGGTTGACATCCGAGAGACATGAAATTGCAACTATCTCAGCCGCCTCCCAATTCGGCAGCAGTTGATGCACTGATCCCGGGTGATCTTCCAGGCTCAATTGAGCTCCTTCAGGCTTTGGAATTCTTTCGGAACGCGCACTTTGGAGTTCGGGCTTACGCTGAAAACCTGCGCCATTTACAGTGTCGGAGGATCCAAAAACCAGGGCCGGGCGACCGGCGTCGCATTATTCGCTTGAGGCAGCCCCTCGGAAACGGCAATAATCCTGAGCATCAGCCGGCTCGGACTCGGTAGAACGAATTATTATCCTCTCTCAATGAAAACAACGAATGCGTCATCCCGCAAAGGGCTCCTCGCGGGTGGCAACTGGATCATCGATCAAGTCAAGCTGATCGATGTTTATCCCCAACCGGAGCAACTCGCCAACATTCAGAGCGAAGCTCCCGGCACCGGGGGCGCTCCCTACAACGTCCTCGTCAATCTCGCAAAACTTGGCGCCTCCTTCCCGCTTTCCGGCGCCGGGCTTGTGGGTAAGGACGCCCTGGGACAGCAAATCCTCTATCACTGCAAGAAGCTGAAGATAGACACCAAGTCCCTTTCCAGCACGGATAAAGCCTCCACGTCCTATACCGATGTCATGACGGAAGTCGGCACTGGGCGGCGCACTTTCTTCCACAATCGCGGCGCGAACGCCCTCTGGACCGGCGCCGATATCGATTTCACAAAAACCAAGGCCCGCATTTTCCACCTGGGCTACCTGCTCCTCCTGGATGCGCTCGACGAGACCGACGGACCTTACGGCACCAAGGCTGCCCGGCTCCTGGCCCGCGCCCAGCAGGCAGGGCTCAAGACCAGCGTGGATGTCGTGAGCGAAAACAGCGATCGCTTCTCCAAAATCGTCTCCCCCACGCTGAAGTATGTGGATTACTGCATCCTCAATGAAATCGAGGCGGGCAAGACGACGGGCTTCAAGATCCGCCAGGCCGACGGCAAGCTGGACACGGTTGCTCTCCGGCATGCGGCGGGCACATTGCTCCAGCTCGGAGTGAAGGAGCTGGTCATGATTCATTTTCCTGAAGGCGGATTTGCCCGCACCCGCAAAGGCGAGGACTTCTGGCAATCCTCCCTCAATCTGCCGCCAAAGTACATTGCCGGCATGGCTGGTGCCGGCGACGCATTTTGCGCCGGAGCGCTTTTCGGACTCCACGAGGGATGGGAACTTCCAAAGTGTTTGTTTACCAGTGTGTGTGCAGCCGCCGCATCGCTTTCTCATCCTACCTGCACCGAGGGTGTCGGCTCGCTCAGCAGCGCTCTCGCTCTCGCGAAAAAGTACAAGCCGCGGGCCTCCTTGGAATCGTCAGATTAAGATCAGTCTGCAGGCTCAGACACAGGCTCGGATTCTCGATCCAGCTCGCGTCCGAATCCAGTGCTGCCGGATAACAGGCCGGGTTGGCGTTCAGGATTGCAAGAGCAAGGTGGCGTGATTCTTTAGGAGTCCGCCAGTGCTCCTACCTCGCGACCGCCAGAGGATTCGCCCTCTCGTCCGACATGGTCAACGCCTTCACCTGAGCCACCGCGTTCTCGACCGTTAATCCGTGTTTGGCGCGCAAATAGTCCACCGTGCTGGCGTGCTCGACAAAATGGTCGGGCCATCCGATGCGCACCACCGGTGTGCTGATCTGCCTGTTGCTGAAGAGTTCCAGCAGAATGCTACCGTAGCCGCCCATCAAGACGTGATCCTCAAACGTCACGACGATATCCGCCGCCTCTCCAAAAAAGGCATGCGTGGCTTCATCCAGTGGTTTCGTGAAACGAGGGTTGATCACCGCGCAATCGTATCCCCCGGCTTTAAGCTGCCCCGCGACGGTGCGGGCCATGTTCTGCATGTTACCCAATCCGAAAAGCGCGACCTTCCTGCCACCGCTTTGGGAAAAATTCTGGACGACTTGCGCCTTGCCGATCTCCATCAATGCCGGGCTCTCCTTGATGGCCACCCCCTCTGCCGCGCCGCGCGGATAGCGGATGGCGACGGGATGCTTTTGCAGCGAAGCCGTGAACATCATGTCCACCAGTTCATCCTCGTTGCTCGGGGACATGCAAATCATGTTCGGGACACAGCGAAGGTAGGAGATGTCGAAAAGGCCGTGGTGCGTCGGGCCGTCATTGGCACTAAGACCGGCGCGGTCCATGCAAAAGATCACCGGCAAATCCTGGAGCGCCACGTCATGGATGATGCAGTCATAACCGCGCTGGAGGAACGTCGAGTAGATCGCCACCACGGGATGAAAGCCCATCGTCGCCATGCCCGCCGCAAACAGCACCGCATGTTCTTCGGCGATCCCCACGTCGTAATAACGGCTGGGCATCGCCTTCTCCAGCGCTTTGAGCCCTGTGCCGCTCGGCATGGCGGCGGTGATTCCCACGATGCTGCTGTCTTTCTGGCACAGCCGGACCATCGCCTGGCCAAACACATCCTGATACGCGGGCGGCGTACCGGTCTTTGCGGGCGGAGCGCTCCCCGTTGAAACGTCATACGGGCCGGTGCCGTGGAATTTCTCCGGCTGTTGAATCGCGATTTCGTAGCCCTTGCCTTTCTTGGTCAGGACATGGAGCACGACCGGTTGTTCGCACGCTTTCGCAAACTCCAGCGATTTGATCAGAAGCGGCAGATCATGTCCGTCGATGGGTCCCAGATACCGCAGTCCCATTTCCTCGAAGATCAGGCTGCTACCGAAACCGCCACGCCCATCCGACTCCATTTTAGGACCAGCCTGCTCCAGGCTGACTTCCGAGACGACACCCTTCAACGCTTCCTCCGCCTTGTGCCCGACCTTGAGGGCAATGTCACCGTGGGGAACGCGCTTCATGAGCCGTTCGAAATCCTTCTGAAGCTTCGTGTAGCGCGGATGCGTGATGAGCTTGTTCAAATAACTGGCGATCGCTCCCACGTTCTTGGCGATGCTCCATTCGTTGTCGTTCAGGATCCCGATGAATTTCCGGGTTGTGTGCGCGATGTTGTTGAGAGCTTCGTAACTGACGCCGTTTGTCAGTGCCGCGTCGCCGAAGATGCAGACCACCTGCTCATCCGACTTGCGTTGATCGCGTGCCGCGCACATGCCGAGCGCCGCAGAGAGCGCGGTTCCGGCATGACCGGCACCGTAGCAATCATGCTCGCTCTCCGTCCGGAGCGCGAAACCGTTGAGCCCGTCGGTGGTTCGGATCGTATGAAATCGATCCTTCCGGCCCGTGAGCAGTTTATGCACATACACCTGGTGGCTCACGTCCCAGACAAATTTGTCATGCGGTGTGCTGAAGATCCGATGCAAGGCAAGCGTAAGTTCCACCACTCCGAGATTCGGCCCCAGATGGCCGCCGTTCTTCGAGAGCTTCGTGATCAACTCCTGTCGGATGTCGTCCGCCAGATGAGTCATTTGCTCCATCGTCAGTTTCTTGACGTGATCAGGGTGGTCCACCATATCCAGGTATCGGTTCATAATTCAGTCTTCAATCGCCGCGTCCTCACCGGGCGCCGTCGGCTTCAATGTCAATTGCCCCGCCGCATTCTTCTCGAGCTGCTGCACTTTCAATTCGGCCTCTGCAAGCCGCGTCTGGCAAATGCCCGCCAGCTTGCTGCCTTCCTCAAATCGAGCGAGCATCTGCTCCAGCGGCAGTTCGTCGGACTCCATCGTCTCGACGATCGCCTCGAGCTTTTTCAGCGCCTCTTCAAAAGGCAAATCGCTGGCGACGGCACCTGCCGCCCCAGCGTTCTTCACCGCTTTCGACATGCGACAAATATAAAGGACTCCACGCGATTGAGGAAAGATCAATCTTGGGAGCGGTCGAGCGATGGAGTACACCTGATGAAGCCGCGCATCAAACGGCCCTGCTGTTCTATTTGGGAGACCCTTCTCCGGCCACGGCCGCGATTTCCCCACGTTGAAGCCGGATCTTCAGCCGCTGCCCTTCGGCGACGCGATGCGCATCGCGCACGATGTTTCCGCTGACCGCGTCCGTCGTGATCGAGTAACCGCGCCCAAGAACATTCTCGGGCGACAACAGTTTCAACTGCGCGGCAGCCTGCGTGTGTCGGGCGTGCGCAGCGACCAGCAGACGGCGGGCGTTCTCACCCAGTCTGCGTTCAATCAGACCCAATCTTTCGCGGCCTTCATTGATCCTATCAGAAGGTCGTAATCGGCTGATCCGCTGCAACAACGCCCCAAGAGACGTCCGTTGTGTCCGGCATCCGCTCTTCACGCACCGAAGCAAGCTTGCTTGCAGGTCATCCAGGCGCTGCGCCCGATCCTGCAAACGCCTGCGTGGATGCAGTCGCGACAAGCGGTGTGTCAGCGAGGCCAGCCGTTCATGCTCCGCAGCTATCCTAGCCAGCGCCAGCTCGCGAAGATGTTCAGATGCGTCCGACACAAACTCACGGCTCGCAAACATTCCCTCGGTGATGATCTCCGCCGCGGCGCTCGGTGTCGCGGCGCGCACATCCGCCACAAAATCACTGATCGTGAAATCGATCTCGTGACCCACCGCTGAAACAACCGGCAGTCGTGATTCAAAGATGGCCAGAGCAACAACCTCCTCGTTGAAAGCCCAAAGATCTTCGATGCTTCCGCCGCCCCGCGTCACCAGGATCAGATCGAGTTTCTCAATCGCCGTTGCGTTCCACTCATTCAGCAGGCGGATCGCGGCGGCGATTTCCTCGGCCGCTCCCGCTCCCTGAACCCGGCAAGGCGCCAGAACCACTCCCAACGCGGAATCGCGCCGCCCGATCACGTGCAGAACATCGTGCAATGCCGCTCCGGTCGGCGAGGTGACAATGCCGATTCTCGCGGGATAACTCGGAAGCGGACGTTTGTGTTCAGCGGCAAACAACCCCTCCGCGTTGAGCTTCTGTTTGAGCCGCTCGAAGGCCGCTTGCAACGCGCCGACACCTTGAATCTCAATCTTCGTGACGCGCAGTTGATACTGTCCTCGCGGCTCATAAACTGTCATCTCGCCGCACAGCACCACCTTCTGTCCGTCGCGCAGAAGATCACGTTCCACCGACCGCGCTTCGTCCCGGAAGAGCACGCAACCCAACTGCGCGCCCGCGTCCTTGATCGCGAAGTATGAATGTCCCGAGCTTTGCAACCGGAAATTCGAGATCTCTCCGGACACCCAGACGCGGCCCACCTGTCCCTCAATCACTCGCTTCACTGTCATTGTCAGCTCGCTCACGCTGAACACGCGCCGTGTCGCTTCCGGAGGAAACAACTCCCCGAAACTCCACTGTGATTTCAAAGGTTTGGTCATGGCGGATGGGTTCGGTGGATCTTGGACTGTTTCAATACGACGGCTCGGCTCTTTCTGGCATCGCACGCGAAATCCGCTCGATGCCGCGCGCGCGACCCGTTGTCTCGTCAATGTCGATGAGCGCTCCTTGAAGATAAACGCGCTTCGTCGCCACGGCGAACTTCTGCGGAAGATTTGTTACGAACCGGCGGATGATCGGCTCGATCTCACGTCCGAGAACGCTCTCATGCGCTCCGGTAAATCCCGCGTCGCACAGAAACGCCGTTCCTCCTGGAAAAACCTGCTCATCCGCCGTTTGCACATGAGTATGAGTTCCGACAAGCGCGCTGATCTTCCCATCCAGCATTCGCGCCATCGCGATTTTCTCCGACGTGGCTTCGGCGTGCATGTCCACGAATATGATTGGCGTCCGAGCCCGCAACCGCTCGACCTCGATTGGCGCGAGACGGAATGGGTTCTCAAGGTCCGGCATGAATGTGCGCCCCTGAAGATTGATCACAGCTACCGGCGGCAAACCGGGGATCTCAAAAACCGTGCTTCCGTTTCCAATGGTGTCCGGAGGGTAATTCAAGGGACGCAGGAGGCGGCTCTGAGTTTTCAGGACATCCATGACCTCCTTCTGATCCCAGATGTGATCGCCCGTGGTGATGATGTCCACTCCCGAGGCAAAAATCTCAGCCGCTGTGTTCATCGTGATCCCGGAGCCGCCCGCGGAGTTTTCGCCATTTGCCACGACCACCTGGACATCACGCTGGCGCCGCAATAACGGCACGAGTTCCTTCAACGCCCGCCTGCCAGGCTCTCCAACAATATCACCGATGAACAGCAATCGCACGGCGGCAGACTAAGAGCGCGTTTGAAAATTCCAAGGACAAGCCAGCTTCAGGCAATCGTGATCCGCCGGAACGCCGCTCTGATGCGCGAGGCTTCCCGCACGGCTACATTTGCCATGCGGCGGAGCCTTGCGTAGCTTCGCAGCGTGATCAGGCTGGTACTATTCGACATCGATGGAACGCTCATCCGAACTGGCGGGGCGGGAATGCGTGCCTTCGACAAGGCGTTCGAAACGGAGTTCAAATCGTCCGGAGTCACGAAGGGGATCAGCTTCGCCGGCCGAACGGACACCGGTCTGGTGCGTCAATGTTTTCAAAAACTAGAGATCGCCCATAATGCAAAGAACCGGCGGCGCTTTTTCGACGCCTATGTCTTTTGGCTGGATCATTACCTTGGAGAGTTCCACGGACAGGTCTGTTCCGGAGTGCATGATTGGATCGAGTCTCTCGGCCGGCTGCCCCGTTCGCCCGCGCTCGGCCTGCTCACGGGAAACATCCGGCTGGGCGCGGAAATCAAGCTGCGGCATTACGGACTCTGGAATCACTTTCGCTCCGGAGCATTTGGAGACGATCATGAGAACCGCAACGAACTGGCTGTCATTGCCAGGGAGCGCGGCAGCCGGTTGGTGGGAGGTTCCTTGAGCGGCGATGAAATTCTCGTAATTGGCGACACGCCGCTGGACATCCAATGCGCGCGGGCTGTGAAGGCTCGCGTTTTGGCCGTGGCGACCGGAGGACACACCAGCGAGGAACTCCGGGTTCATCAGCCCGACTGGGTCGTCAAGGAATTGCGCGAACTGAGTGTTGCGGAAGCGTGTTCCCAGTGAGTCAGGGCGCTTGGATTCTGAGTTTGGAGTGTCAGTGTCGCTCCCACGTTTCCGGATGCGGCTCGTGATCGTTGTTCCAACGCGCCCGGGCCGATGCCGAAGAGGAAACCCAATTTGTCTGGCGGCCTGATTCCACATGGCCGTCGCAGAAAAGCATGTTCGCCTGGCCGCTGTGAACTGCGCCGGGCCAGGAAATGCGGTTGGTCGAGCACACGTCAAACACGGACGCGCCCATGAACGTCTTGCGGACCGGGAATCCCGGCGGGAGTGTCGTCGTCATTCCCGGCTCGACGTCGCCGACGGCAATCATGCTGGCCGGCGCGATCAACTTGGATTCCGCCGTCGGCTTGAATCCCTCGTCCGTGAATCCGCCCAGCCCGAGATTGGCAGCGCTGTAAAGCGGTCCCGTGCCCGAGGCGTTGTAGGCGTACTGGCTGTTCCCTTTCGCGCCGTCCGGTTTGCGGATAATCAGCGGGCAGCGCAGCTTGCGCATGTTCGCATACTTGTCGATGGCGATGCGTTCACCCGGACTGCTCGCCAGGCCGATGTAGGGCAGCAACGCCTCCTTCCAATCGCTCATCGTCAGCACGCCGTAAGCGGAGTCGGCCCCGACCAACCACGCTCCGCTGGCAGTCGGGTACGACTCGAACTCGTCCAGATACATCCGCATCCCGAGGCCAACGTCGCGCAGGTTCACCCGGCATTCCGTCCCCAGCGCGGCGCTCTTGGCCTTCGAGAGAGAAGGCAGAAGCAGGCTGGCGAGAATCGCAATGATGGCGATCACCACGAGCAGCTCGACGAGGGTGAAGGCGTCACTCGATTCGGAAGGACGAGTTACACGAGTCCCCAACTTCTGCTTTCGGCCTTCTGACTGTGGAAAGTAGAGTGGGCCTCGTGTAACTCGGCCCTCCGAGGTGTAACGCTGACTCGCAGTCGGCGGGGGCTCCCGGTTGAAGACCAGCATTACAGAATTTCCATTCACGGCTTCCTCAACCGATAATACCTCGCGCCGCTCCCGGCGGCGACGGTGACGACGTTCTGATCGCCCGCGACCGACCGCGTTTCCGGTACGGCGGACCAATTCGCGGCGGGTAGCGCGTCCGTGGATTCGAGGGTGTAGTCGGTAGCCGAGGCAGGCCAGGAGAGTATGAGGCTGGACGAGGCACGCGCCGCCTTCAACTCCACCGTGACGGGAGCCAGGTCATGGATGCGGGCGATGAAGAAACTTGTTTCAGGCTGGAGATCTTTCCGATACTCCCCCTCCAGCAATGTTTCACCAAAGAGAGTTCTTCCCATCACCGTTCCGCCGACGAGGATGCCTCGCTCCGGGTGAGCGAACACAAAGTTCGGCGATGTCCACGAAGCGATGTAACCTGCGCCGGCAAAGGTGCCGTCGGGCCAAGGACGATAGGCGAAGTCTTGTCCCTGAGTTTGGACGACCCAGCCCAGGCCTCCCGAGCTGGAATATTGAGCCGCATACATCTCAAACTCGGCGTCGGTCTGGAGAATGTTGTCTCCCACTTTGAGTTTGGTGGTGGAGATTGAGTTGAAGTCGTTGGGGTCATCCCCGCTGATCCGAAAGGAACCCGCCCCGATGTAGTTTCCAGCCGCGTCCACTGCGCCGTGTGAAAACCCGGGGGCGGGAATGCTCCATACCTTCTCGCCATTGGGGTTGTATTTTTGGGTTCTTCAAACTTTAGCGTTGGGATTTTCATTGAGTGAAATCAGGTTAAGCGGATGCAAGACATACAACTTTATCAGCAGCTTTTGGGATTGAGTGGGCCGTGGGAAGTGGGGCGAGTGACCTTGAAGCGGGAGGCGCAGGA
>SIBF01000047.1 GCA_009695275.1 Pedosphaera sp.
CCCACTGCCGGCGCACCCGCTCATCCATCACCGAGTCCAACGCGCTGAACTTCCGGCGAATCCCTTCGGCAACACACACATCATGCATCCACTCACTGAACCACATCCAAGCAACTTGAGCAAGTTATCCGTGCGCGCCTCCTAAGTTCGCGCGCAATGGTAACTCAAAGGCTATTCATTCCACTTCCCACTCTATGAAACGGGCAAGCCAGCTTGAGCTCACTTCGTGTGTGTTCTTCCTCGCCTGCTTGCTGGTTGCTCAAGGCGCGGCTTCGTCACCCAAAGTCAGCGTGGAGAAGGTCGATGCCATCACCCTGCGTCTTTCCTGGCCTCAAGGTTCGGATAACCTTTTGCTCGAAGAGGCCGATCGCGTGGGTCCGACAGCACTGTGGCGCCCGAGTGGGATCGCGCCCGTGCTCAGCGGGACCATCTTCGCCGTCACTGTTCAAGCCAATGGTCAGGAACGTTTTTTTCGGCTTCGCACCCAAGGTGCCGGTCTGACGCAAATCGCGGAGAGTTCTCCCGCTCAAGGCGAAGAGGGCGTGGCAGTGACCCGCGAAACCGTGGTACGTTTCTCCGGTCCCCTGGCCGCGAACACATCGCTCACTTCCGATCAGTTTCATGCGGACGCGGCCGGTCGGCGGATTCTTTCTCGGATTGAACTTTCGAGTGACCGGCGGACGGCGACACTTTTCTACCTTGAAGACCTGCCGGGATCCACACGGGTGCGCGTCACGTTCGCGGCGACGAATGTTCTCGATGGAAACGGGCAACTCATTGACGCCGACGCGGACGGAAAACCGGGCGGCACCGGCGCGATTGAATTTAGCACGCTCGGCACCACAGCCGTCGCGGGAACAGCTATCCTCGGTCGAGTTTTCGCCTCCGAACTGGTGGCGGGGCCGGATACCGGTAGTAATGCAGTGAATCGACCGCTGGAAGGCGTGACCGTCACCGTGGATGGTTCGGAAGAAACGCTCCGTACCACCACCGATTCCCTGGGTAATTTCACGCTCGATCCGTGTCCGGCCGGCCGCTTCTTCGTACATGTGGATGGCCGTACAGCCAAGAGCAGTGTTTGGCCAGAAGGCGCTTATTATCCATTTGTGGGCAAAGCCTGGGAAGCCGTCGCCGGAGTGAGGACGAACCTCGCGGGGGGCACTGGCGTGATTTACCTGCCCCTGATCGTCCAGGGGACGCTCCAGACCGTCAGTGCGACGACGGAAACACCGATCACGTTTCCTGACTCCGTTTTGCAAAAGAATCCGGCACTGCAGGGAGTGTCCATCACGGTCCCCGCCAACGCCCTGCTCAACGAAAACGGCGTGCGAGGCGGACGCGTCGGGATTGCGCCCGTGCCCCCGGATCGTTTGCCAGAAAAACTTCCGTCCGGGCTGAACTTTCCGTTAGTGATCACCGTGCAAACAGATGGGCCCGCCAATTTTGACCGCCCGGTGCCGGTGCGCTTTCCCAATTTGCCAGATCCGGCCACGGGCCAAAAACTGGCCCCCGGGGCCAAAAGCGCATTGTGGAGTTTCAATCACGACACGGGTCGCTGGGAAATCCAGGGGCCCATGACGGTCACGGCAGACGGGAACTTCGTTGAAAGTGATCCTGGCACAGGCATCCGCCAGCCCGGGTGGCACAGCACTCAACCAGGAACGCCGGGCAGCGGTCCATCGGGGCCTCCGCCACCGCCGCCAAACTTTTGCGGCGGCGGTCCCACCGCGCTGCTCGAATTTCAACCCCCCTGCAAGTGTCCGGAGTCTCCGCGCGAGATCAGTGTGGAACAAGCGCGCTGTTTGCTCGGCCATGGCTTGGGTGCGGCGCAGAAATGCGTCATCAATAACGTCGCTTGCAAGCTCCTCTGCCAGCTTACTCCGGGCAATATCGTCACGAGAGGGCTTTGCAAGAAGGCATGCGACTTTACTAAAAAATCGTGCGATGAAGCCCTGGACGACGCGAGAAAATGCAAAGATTTTTACGATAATTGCCTGCTCAATATCGGGAGAAAATCGCTGCACCGCGTTGCCGCACACGCCCGCCCGCATGCGCCCTCAGAGAACCCGGCCCTCGAAGAGTTCATCTCAATTTTCGATTCCGTGTTGGTCGATCTTGGTGAAGAGAAATCGCTCGATAAACAATTGTATGGCGTGCTCGGCACCGCCACTTCCGAGGCCGACTTGACGCCCGCCCAGAAGACCCAAGTGGAAGCGCTCATGCTTCGGATCGATGCTCTCTTGCAAGGCAGAACCGAGGCGGATTTTTATGGGCCCAGATTGCAACGCATCGAAGAATTGGCGGGGCCGCTGGTAAAGAGCTTGAATCTGGCACCCGGCACGAAAGCCTTTTATGCGCTGGAAGATTTGGGCTCCGGAAACATACAGCGCGGCCAAACCTTGATCGGCGGAGGTTTCGACAACCTTATCCTGCGCCCGGAATCTCATTACCGGCTACGCCGCGTTTTCCCGGAAACATTGGTTCTCAGCGAAGTCGAGTTCATCAGTGCTGCCAGTGGGCAGAGGACAACCATTCCGCGAGGCGGCGCTATTCCTGATACCAGTGCGGACAAGGATGGAGATGGACTCAGCGAAACCGCGGAGTTTGTCCTGGGAACGAATCCCTCGCTCGCCGACACCGACCACGATGGGGTTGCGGACGGCGCGGAAGTCAGTCAGGGAAATGATCCGAATAGTGGATTAGCCGTGACCACCGGGGTAGTCGCGACCAGTGAAACTTCGGGTAACGCCGTGGATATATGTGCGCTAAACAACATGGTAATTATCGCGGATTCCGAGGCGGGCGTTTCTGTCTTCAACGTGTTCAGCGGGCTAAACCCGACACTCGTTGCGCAGGTGGACACACCAGGAAACGCGCGTGCCGTCGCCTGTTCTGGAAATCTCGTTGCCGTCGCGGATGACACCGCCGGCCTCGCCATTATAGACATCTCCATTCCAGCCAATGCCCGGATTTTTCATCAAGTCAACCTGGGCGGCGTGGCTCAGGCGGTCACCGTTGCCGGTAGCATCGCTTATGTCGGATTGAATCCCGCGCAACTCGTCGCTGTGGATATGGTGAGTGGAACCATCCTGGAACAGTTGAAACTGTCCGGTGAAGTCCACGATCTGGCCGTGGAAGGTGAAAAGCTGTTTTGTCTATTGGGTAATGAACTTCGCGCCTACAATTTCTCCGGGGGCAGTCTGGAATTTCTGGGTGCCTCCACTCCCCCGGGCTTCTTTCCTGGAAGTTTCAACCGCTTGCGCCGTCTCTTTGTCGGCGGTGGTTACGCCTACGTGACGGGTTATCCGAACTACGACACGTTCGATGTGCGAAATCCCGCGGCGATTAAAAAGGTCGGCACTGCGGTGGACCTGCCAGGTGGGCCGAATTCTTTCAAGCAAATCGTTCTCAACGGATCTGGCTTGGGGATCGCGGCGGTGGGCGCCGTGCCGCGCGACGATGGAACTCATGACGTTTATCTCTACGATGTCTCCGATCCCGCTGTTACCACACGATTTCTGACATCGTTTCCCACTCCGGGCATCACGCATGCGGTCACGGTTTACAATGGTCTGGCTTACGCCGCCGATGGCAAGGCAGGTTTGCAGGTCATCAACTATCTGGCTTACGATAGCAAAGGCGTTCCGCCAACGATCAATCTGGCCGCCAGTTTTTCCCTCAACCCACCGCAAGCGGATGAGAATGAAAACGTGCTCGTCTCCGCCAGCGTGACGGACGACGTCCAAGTGCGAAATGTCGAATTCTATCTGGATGGGGTGAAAGTTCTCACCGATGGAAACTTCCCGTTTGAGTTTCGCTTTACCACGCCGTCGATTGCCAATAATCGCAGCTCATTCCGTTTGCGCGCCAAAGCCACAGACACGGGCGG
Source organism: Pedosphaera sp. (assembly GCA_009695275.1). Taxonomy (GTDB): domain Bacteria; phylum Verrucomicrobiota; class Verrucomicrobiia; order Limisphaerales; family F1-12-MAGs170; genus F1-120-MAGs170. The sequence goes on from SIBF01000047.1 coordinate 3,890, forward strand.
CAACTCAACTTTGACGCCTGAGATCACGGTGAAGCTGGTGCCGGATGGCACGCCGCCGAGGGTGAAGCGAACCTTTCCTGCCGCAGGTGCGATTGTGGGCTCGCTGGATCTGGTCATGGTCTATTTCAACGAACCGATCGCGGCGAAGACGCTCACGGCGGGCACCTTTACTCTTCGGCATGCGGGGCCCGATGGTCTCCTGCAAACAGGGGATGACCTGTTGATCCAGGCGAGTTCATTAGCCTTCCGCGATGATCAGAACGCGGCGGTTCTTAACTTCGACACCAATCTAGCGCCGGGGCTTTATCAGGCGACGTTGAAACCGCTGATCACGGACTTGGCCGGCAACGCTTTGTCGCAAGGCGTCGTCTGGCAATTCTGGGTCGTGGGTGGCCAGGACACGGATCAGGATGGGATTCCGGATGACATTGAACTCCTCCTTGGACTGGATCCCAAGCAACCTTCCACCCTCAACGACGGTGTGTTGGATGGCGACCGGGATGCCGACGGGGACGGTCTGCCCAACTCGTGGGAAATCCTTTTCGGTTACGACCCTCGCAATCCGGACAGTGACGGCAACGGTATTGCCGACGGTCAGGAAGACCCGGATAACGACCGCCTCACCAACTTGCAGGAGCTGGCGCTCCACACGGATTCGCGCAATGCTGATACGGATGGCGACGGCTGGAGTGATGAAGCGGAAATGACCGGCCAGGGCAATCCGCTCGATCCCAACATGGGTCCGCGCCTGTTTGTCAGCGCCGCGCCTCCGCTCAATGCGTTGGTGACGGGTCCAGGCGAGTTTCAAGCGACTCCTATCGGAACTGTGGTGGCCGAGCCGGCGACGACCGTTTTAGTTTCGGGGCTGGGAGAGTTGACCCAAATCACTTTAGGGATGGTCGTGGCGCAGCCCCCTCTCACTTTGCTGACAACGGGTCTGGTGGCATTTGATGCGGCGAACTTCGGAACGTTTGTGGCGCAGCCGCCGTTATCAGTGCTGGTCTCTGGGCTGGGCCAAGTGGACAGCGTGACAGTCGGCACGATGCTGGCCCTACCGCCCTTGAACATCCGCATCAATGCACAATGAAAACTTTTGCTCTCAACCCCGGTGTCTGCGAACGAAGATTTCGATTAACCTGTCCGACCACCACGAACCCAAATCTATGAAAGCATTACTTCCCATGGCCTTGACGGCCCTCCTCTGCATCACGGCCTCGCTCCAAGTCAGCGCCCAAGGCTTCAATTCGGGCAGCGATGGCTTGTATGGGCCGATGAACATCACGGCTGACACAACGCTGGATTTGCCGTCGAACGGTGTCTTACACTGCACGACCATCACCATTGCTAAAGCAGCCACACTCAAGTTCCGCCGGAATCCGCTGAACACTCCGGTTTATCTCTTGGCCAAGGGCGACGTGGCGATTGATGGAACCATTGATGTGAGTGGCAACGCCTCGCCAGGCAATTTTGCCGGCGGCGCGGGTGGGCCGGGTGGATTCGACGGTGGGTCGGGTGGATTTTCCACCCTCAGTCAAATCTTGCCGGGCGGTGCGGGACAAGGACCGGGGGGAGGTAAATCCGGGAATGGCAACCTTAGCGACCAGGGCGAGGCAGGCGGTGGTGCCTACGGTACGCGTCCAGAAAACTTTATTGATGCGAGGGATGGTGTAACTTATGGCTCGCCATTGCTCATTCCGTTGCTGGGCGGCTCAGGCGGCGGCGGCATGGATGGGAACAAAGATATCGGCGGCGGGGGCGGTGGCGGCGCGATCCTGATTGCGTCGAGTACCATCATTCGAATCAGTTCCTCCGGCTCCATTGTGTCGCGGGGAGGCTCCATTGTTGTTCCGAGTCGTGGCAATGGCGGAAGCGGCGGAGCCATCCGTTTAGTGGCACCGCGTGTTTATGGCACAGGGACGTTGAATGTTCTCGGCAGCGGTTATGACGGAACTCTTGATGGGGCCAGCAGATCCGGCGCTGGCCGTATCCGCATCGATTCCATCTTCCGGTTCGAGCCGACCAGCCCGGCCCAGGACAACATCGGCTTCAACTTCCAACCCTCCATAGTTGCTTCCGTGGGAAGCGCCATGGTGGTCTTCCCGCCGAACAATCCACGGCTGGACATATTGCAGGCTGCCGGCAAGGCCATCCAGGAAGGGACCGGCGGCCCGGTGTTTGTGGAACTGCCCTTCGGTTCCGACACGAAGCAAACAGTGGTTGTGCAGGCGCGCAATTTCAAAGCGAAAGTCCTGATTCGCGTCGTGCTTACTCCGGCGTCGGGCGACCCCATCAGCTACGACGCTGAAATTGACAATCAGGCTGGGAACCCGGCGCAAATCCCGGTGACGGTGGACCTCCCGCTCAACACGGTCGTCGCGGTGAACGCGTGGACTCGTTGAACCGAACTGTGGCCTGACGCTGACGCCGGGCCGATCGGCTTTCCGGATGCCGGACGCATTTCTGCGCAGATGCGGGCAGGGGCTGGAACTTCATAAGACAATCGCGGACCTCGTTCGGGAGCTGGAGGAAGTGGATCGCAATCCTGGCGGCGACGCTCCGCGTGCGATCGAGTCTGCGTTGACCTCCGCCATGGATTGAATGGACGCTGGTGAGCGATCTCACTACTTTTCCCGGCGCGCATGATTCATGAGTTTTGGTTGGTTTTCGCGGAGTTGATCCGCGCTCCGTTTCAGCAGATCGATATGATCTGGGGCATCGTCCCGCTGTATTTCGGTTTGTTGCTGAATGAGCTTGCCTCAGCCAAGGCGAGCTTTCGCACGGCAATCCAGACGGGCTTCAGCTTCATCTGGGCGGGCGTGCAATGGCTGTACCCTTATTTCAAGGCCCACGGTGGAGCCGGCCTTCCGCTCGATTTCTTCTCGATGACGTCGGTGAAGTTGTTTGTGACTTTTCTTGTCCTGGGCTTTGGCGTGGCAGCTCTCTTGTGCGGCATCGGGAAGCGCTTTCCACGATACGGCCGCTTTCTGGGCCACACCCGGTTTGCGAATTACTTCATGATCACGATTTTTCCGATGCAGACCGGCCATCTGGATTGGAGTTGGAACCGGGTTCTTGCAATTGCGGTATTCGCCATCCCTGCGTGGCTGGTGTTGCGCTTCGGTTTGATTCCGTTTCGCGGGCGCAGGTAATCCAGTGTGTCAAAAAATCATTCGACTTGTTCATGAATGACAACGCATGTAACCAACTCCACTCCCGGCAGGTCATACCAACGATGAACATCGTCACGATCAGGCAAACAGCCCGCCAGATGTGGCAAATCTATTCCCGCGCTCAACCCGATGATTGGATCGTTCTGATGGCGTGCCTGGCGCTGTGCTCCTGGCGGCGGGTTTGGATCACGAGAGTTTCTCTGGTTGCTGGATTGCTGGCTCTCGGAGCGATCCGGGTATTGGCAACGGAAATTGTTGGTGCCGATCAGAAGAGGCAGGAGAGTCAGTTGGCGCAAGCTGACAGTGAACGCGCCGTCACCGGAGTTGACGCGGCACATGATCCACCAGCCGCCCTTGCAGTAGGAACGCCTCGACGATTGCCGCCCGTATTCGTGCAGGAGCAACCAAAAACTATCAGTGACCTCCGTTCCATTGAGCAACACGTCTCCGGTCTGGTGACAAGCGTTTCGAAAGCGGTGGTTACTTTGCAAGTCGGAGCGAGCACGGGAAGCGGGGTGGTGATTTCGCCGGATGGATTGGTGCTTACCGTGGCGCATGTGTGCCGCAGTCCCGGTCGCGAAGTGACGTTCATTTTTCCGGATGGGAGAAAAGCGAAAGGAAAGACGCTTGGAATCAACCACGCGATGGATTCGGCGCTGGCAAGGATCACGGAGGGTGGTCCCTGGCCGTTCACACCACCAGGCAGCCTTGATCACGCGAACCTGGGACAATGGGTGCTGGCGTTGGGCCATCCGGGTGGCTTCGACGCGCAACGCCCTGTCGTGGCAAGGCTCGGCCGCATCATACGGCTCGGTAGAGATGCGGTGCAGACGGATTGCACTTTGATGGCTGGAGACTCGGGCGGCCCGCTGTTCGACATGCACGGGAGGGTGATCGGAATTCACAGCCGAATCAGCGATTCGACTGCGGAGAATTTTCACGTCCCGATCACGACCTATTTTGCCACGTGGGAGCGATTGGCGAAGGCCGAGAATTGGGGCGAGCAACCGGTGCCGGCCCTGGCATGGCTCGGAACGCGAGGAGTCGATCACGTGGATGGTTGCCAACTGCAGTATGTCAACGAGACGGGGCCGGCGTTCAAAGCGGGGATCAAGGTCGGCGACATCGTCCGCAAGCTCAACGGTCGGGAAATCCGGAGTGCCGAGGAATACAGCGCTTATGTGCGCAATCAGAAACCGGGTGATGAGGTGAATCTTGAGCTGACACGTGAGGGGAAAAAAATCTCGGTGAAGGTAAAGGTCGAGTCGCGACGGCGCGGAGGATGAACATTGCTCCATGAGTATCCTTGCTCAACACACTTGTCCGAATTCGCATGGCGCAACCGCCTGCCGGTCACGACGCTGTCATTTCAATTTGTTGATGGCAGTGCTGATCGCTGGTGCGCTTCTGTCGATCCCTGAGACGCGGTGTTCGGCTGCCGCTTCTCAACCTGATTGGCTGCCAAAAGAACGGTTCAAGAGCGGATCGGACACGCTCAAGATCCTCGCGGGAATTTCAGAACGGACGCGACGCTCGGTGGTGAAGCTGGACGTGAATGGCAACACGGTCGCGTTGGGGACGATCATCGACTCACGTGGATTCGCGCTGACGAAGGCAAGCGAGATGAGGAAAGGCACACTGACCGCGTGGCTTGCGGGTGGCAAAGAGGTGAGTGCCGCGGTGATCGCCATCGATGATGAGAGCGATGTGGCGCTCGTAAAAGTGAATGCTTCGGGTCTCAGGCCGGTCGAGTGGGCGCGTGGAGCCGCGTTCGTGGGGCAATGGGCGATCACGCCAGGCACGGAAGACACACCGCAAGCCCTGGGCATCGTCAGCGTGCCCATCCGGCGTATTTTGCATGAACGAGCTTTGATAGGCGTGCAAATGGATTTCAGGTCGCCGGTGGCGACGATTGCCCAGGTATTGGCCGGGCTGGGCGCGGAGAAAGCAGGATTGAAATCAGGCGACGTCATCGTTTCGGTGAATCATGCGGTGATCACGGACAGCGCGTCATTGACTGAAACGCTCCGGAATTATCGTGAGGGTGAGAAAGTGTTGCTTGGCCTACGCCGTGAGAAGCTGGATTTGGAAGTCCAGGTGGAGATGAAAGTGCCGAAGACGGACGGGAATGGATCCGGACCCGGGCGGGAGGAGCGGATGAATCGATTAGGCAGCGAAGTCAGCCGACGCGCGGAAGGTTTTTCCCTGGCAATCCAGCACGACACCGTTCTTCAAGCATGGCAGTGCGGCGGGCCGCTGCTCAACCTCGACGGCAAGGCCATCGGGATTAACATCGCGCGGGCTGGTCGCGTGGCGACTTACGCTTTACCTGCAGGTCTCGCTCAGAATATCGCCATTTCTCTCAAAGCGAGAGCAGCCAAAGAATCACGCGGTGCCAATTGACGGTGAGTCGCTGGAACCCTTGATAATTGAAAAATGGTCGCTCGCTGCTTTCGCTGAAAATGATTTCCGCCGGACAGCCTTGCGAGGCACACTCCCCACGTGCTTGAGAAAACGACGCCATTATTTTCGATCAACGCGCCCTGCCAAGAACCGGTTCCTCGTTGCCCGTGCGGCCTCACGACCCTGACACAGCCTACGCGCCTTCCAATGGAGGCTGCATGACGAATCTGCAGCTTGCCGTCCAGTTCTTCCTTCAGATCGGATTGATCCTGCTGTTTTGTCGCGTCGTCGGCCTGATCGCCGGACGCCTCGGCCAGCCACAGGTGGTGGCAGAGATGATCGCGGGCGTTCTGCTCGGGCCATCGCTCTTCGGATTGATTTGGCCTGAAGCTTTCAAAGCGCTCTTCCCAGTGGACTCATTGCGTGTGCTTTTCCCCGTCTCGCAGCTTGGGCTGGCGCTTTACATGTTTATCGTCGGGCTCGAGTTCCGCGTGGACATCGTGAGGCGACGCTTGAGCAGTTCCATTGCCGTTTCCTTCGCGGGAATGGCGGCACCATTCGTCCTGGGCGCGGCATTGGGGTGGTATTTCTTTCATCACACGGAACTTTTTCCGAAGGCGACTTCCTTGACGGAAGCCACGCTCTTCCTTGGAGCCTCAATGTGCATCACGGCGTTTCCAATGCTGGCGCGCATCATTCATTTCAAAGGATTGGCCGGCACAACGATGGGGACAGTCGCCCTCGGTGCCGGAGCCATCGACGATGCGATCGCGTGGTGCCTTCTGGCCGTGGTGCTGGCGAGTTTCAGCGGAGATTTCACTTATGCCGCCTGGAACATCGGCGGAGGGATCGGTTATGTCTCCGTGGCGCTGCTGCTCATCCGGCCTCTGCTGGCACACTGGGCACGGCAGATCGAAAAGGAGGGAGAATTGTCCGAAAGCCAGTTCGTGGTGTGCCTTGCGCTGCTGGCGTTGGGCGCGTGGTTCACGGACATGATCGGACTTCACGCGGTGTTTGGGGCATTCGTCATGGGTATTGCGATGCCGCGAGGCGTGGTTTCGAAAGCACTCATTGATCGCATCCAACCTCTGACCGTGGCGTTGATCCTGCCTCTGTTCTTCACTTACTCGGGACTCAACACCAAGATAGGCCTGCTCAATTCAGGCTACCTTTGGACGATGTCTCTTGCGGTGCTCCTGGCTGCGATTGGTGGGAAGGGGGTCGCTTGCTGGCTTGCGGCTCGGTGGACAGGCATCTCCAACCGCGAGGCGATGGGGATAGGCACACTCATGAACGCGCGCGGCTTGATGGAACTTATCATCATCAACATCGGCTTGCAGAAAGGGATCATCTCACCCGCGCTCTTTGCAATTCTTGTAATCATGGCTGTGATCACGACTCTGATGGCATCTCCGATCTTCGAGCGACTGGTGGGCACGGGCACCTACTTGCCGGAGCCGGAGGAATAGCCGCACAACACTTCTGGCACTCAGCCGGTCTCTGTCTGCGCAGGCAAACCGGACACGCGAAGGATTGCTTCGAAAGGGTCCGTTCCTTAAGCTCCGCGCCATGTTTCAAGTCATCATCACGGATCATGTGGAGCCGCCAGCAGCGCTGGAGGTGCGGGAACTGGGGTCGATTGCACACATCAATTGTCTGCTCGCGCCAAACACCGCCGCACTTTTCGGGCGGGTGGAGGACGGCGACGCGCTGATCATCTTTCATGAAGTCACGATTACGCAGGAGATTATCTCCAGGCTGCGCAAGTGCCGGGTGATTGTCCGAGCCGGCGTGGGGTTCGATAATGTGGATTTGAAGGCAGCCGGTGACCAGGGGATTCTCGTTTGTAATGTGCCGGATTACGGCGTGGACGAGGTTGCCGATCATGCGATCATGCTGACGCTGGCGTGCAACCGCGGGCTCGCGCGTTCCGAGCGCAGCTTGCGCCGCTCACTCGTGCCATGGGGGTACCAAGCCGTCGAGCCTGTTCAGCGTCTTGCGGGAAAGACGATGGGCATCGTGGGTTTCGGTCGGATCGGATCAGCCACGGCGCTTCGTGCGAAAGCGATGCGGATGCGTGTGATCGCCTGCGATCCCTACCTGCGACCCGGACTCGAAAAAAGCTTCGGCGTGGAGTTGGTGGACCTGGACACGTTGCTCGCGCAGAGCGATGTGGTTTCCCTGCACACACCACTAACGGATGAGACGAGGGGATTGATCAATGCGCGCACTCTTTCGAAAATGAAGCGCACGGCTCTGCTGGTAAACACGGCGCGCGGCGCCATGGTGGATACATCGGCATTGGCTGAGGCATTGATTGCCGGAACGATCGCTGGCGCGGGTATTGATGTATTACCAAACGAGCCGGCGACCACGTCCGAGCCGCTCATCCGTCTCTGGCAGCAGGATGATCCGGTGATCAATTTGATCGTGACGCCGCACACGGCATTCTTCTCGGACGCCGGTGCCGAGGAGATGCGGAGCAAAGCGGCGCAGGAGGTGGCGCGGGTGCTGCGCGGCGAAGCGCCGAAGAATTGCGTCAATCGGGAGTTTCTCAAGTGAAGTTCGAAAGCAGGCATCGTTGAAGAGGCACCGTTTGGCGCATCTGAACGTTGTCAGAAATGACGCAGGCCAAGACGCCGCCAGCCGTTCCGGCTCAGGAATCGACAAGATCGCGTCCATCGACCCGAGGCTTGAACATGCGGGCGAAGATCATTCCAAGACCGAGGGTGCCCGCCAGAATTGCCAGTCCTCGCCATGCACTCAGATCCCAGTAGCCTTTCAAGCCGAGGCCAAGGAAGAGCGCGGCCCCCGCAAGATTCAGGATCACGAGCATTGGATTCATTCGCTGGCCGCGTTTTGAAAAGCGCCAGTTAGTCCAGAGATTCAGGAGACAGACAATCCCGCACGCCATGACTCCGGTGAACAGATTCGCGGGAGTCAGGAAGGCGACAAGTCTGAGTGGTTCTGTGGTTGGAGCGAAGATGCGCTGCAGCAGGCTGACAATGAGAAGAGCGAGCGCGCCTAAACTGCACCAACGAACAGCCCAGGCGCGGGCACGTGGATCGCCGGCGGGGAATTGTGTCCAACGAAACGCCCGCAGCAATTCATTCAAAGTCGCCGGTGCCACTTCAATCGTGCCATAGAGCGTCCCGCCGATCGCCAGAAGCGCCCCGGCGAAGTAGAGCGGTCTCAGCCAACCGCCCCCCGCACTGACAAATTGAGCCTGGAGCGTGAGCAGATCGGTGCCGGAAGGCACTTGATGCTGGGGACCGAGGAGAATCACTCCACAGGCCACGAAGGCTCCAGTGAACAGGAGCACGGCAAAAAAACTGACGGTGATATCGACCAGAACCACACGCTGCAGCCAGAGGCGGGCGGCAGGGTCCGATTGAGCCCGTGCGAGAGTATTCGCATGTTTCTCGCGCAGCCATGTGATGTATGCGAGGTAGTCGTAACCGCCGCCGCCAAGGACCCCCGCGTAAGTAGCAGCTTCAAGCCAGACCGGGCGCCCCGCAAATTCAGGCAGCACTCTCGCCCAGTCCGGGTATCGCAGCGGACCCAGGTAGAAGACGCCGCGGATCATGTCGGTCCACGATGGATTCAAGAGCATCAAAGATGCAAGCATGCTGAGCAGCATCAACGCAACGATGGCAGTCTGGAGCTTTTCCATTCGCGTGAAGCTGCCTGTGAACACGAGGATCATGGTGGCGACGAGAACGATAATTCCCCAGGCCAATGATCCGCCGCCACGCAGTGACTGAGTGGTGCCCGTCAATGAAGCGAGCAATGTTCCGACGGTGCTGGCGTGAAAGCTTGCCCACACGGGAAACGCCATCGCGGCCAGGAGAAAGAACGAGAACAACAGCCAGCCTCGTGGGCCCGGGAGATCGATCCAACGCTCGAAGGGATGGCGGCCCGTTGTGATCCAATGCCGGGCACTGGCCAGGACCAGGCCCCATTTCAAGAGGAGAACCAACACGAACAAGCCGAGAACGCGATAGCCGAAGAGTGCCCCGCCTCGTGTCGAGAAGATCAGTTCACCACTGCCTATTGTGAGCGAGGCGACAATGGCACCCGGGCCAAGTTGAGCGAGGATGTTCCCAAAGCCGCGATCGCGCGTCGCGGGTTGATGGCCTGAAGGTGAGGGCACGCGCTATTTCGACACCAATGGCCCACTGTAGCGCAAGCTTGAATTGTGCGGGATCCGTATGGAAACAAAAATGCCAGCAGACAAAGCCCGCTGGCATTTCCAAACTGAATGAAGGTCCGGGTCAGCCGGCGAGATCCTTCTTGATGCGGTTCTGGAGAGTCGTTCCAGTATCGCCATCGAGGCCGGTGCCGGTCCAGATGATCTTATTGTCCTGCTGGGCGTAGTAAATCGTCCGGCTCACGCCCTCGACTTTGTAGGCGTTGTCCCAATTCTTCTTCACGGCCACGACTACGGGGAACGTGATGCCATGCTTTTTGGCGGCTGCCTTGATGGCACTCGTGTCTTTCGAGTCGATGACCTGGGCGAAGACGCCCAGCTTGGTGTAGCCGGTGTGCAGCGCCTGGAGTTTCTTCAAGTCAGCCCAGAACGCATCGTCATTAAGTTTGCCGAAAGCGACAACTTTGGCTGCCTTGGTGCCGTAGGCGCAGACCTGGCAGTACTCTTTGCCAGTCTCGACGTTCTTGATTTCGTAAGGGCTGAGAGACTCGCCCGTTTTGAGCGCGGCATGAGCCGCCGTGGCGATCAGGAGTGAGGATAGGAGGATTGTGATTTTCTTCATGGATTTTGAGTTGCTGTAATTCGCTGGCGAATCTAGCCCGCTTCGTTGGAAGCTCAAGTGGCAGTTTTTTTAGTGATGTCAGCCTGCCACGACCGGTTGCACGACGGCGGGCGGTGGCAGGATCGCCGTGCTGATCTGGTCGATGCGATAACGCTTCTGAACGCCATCCATGTCGAATGTCACTTCCTCACCCGCCCCTTTGTTGAGGAGCGCCTGAGCGAGCGGGGTGAGATAGCTGATGATGTTGTTTTCAACCTCGGAATCCCACGCTCCAAACACTGTGTAAGTCTCCGGTTGGTTGGAGTTGATGTCCGTGACCTTGACGGTGGTGCCCAAGCTGACGGCATCCGTCCGTGGATTGGCAAAGTCCGTTCCCCGTGCCCGGACGAGCTGTTGTTCGAGTTCCCCCTTCCGGCGCATGAGAAGTTTCTGCATTTCCTTGGCGGCCTTGTATTCGTGATTTTCGCGAAGGTCACCGTAGCTGCGCGCAATGGCGATCTCCTTCGAGTTCGCCGGGATCTTCTTCTGCACCATCTCGGCGTATTCGTTTTTGCGCCGTTCAAGACTGGGCCAGGAGACGATGTACGTGATTTCCTCCTTCTTGTGATCGCCCGAGATCAGAATCTGGATGGCCGGGTAACTCTTCACGATGCGCGCCAGCAACGAGCGTTTGTCCATGTCATCGAAGCAGGGGGAAAGCTGGAGGGCGCGGGTCAAATCCTTGATGATTTCGAGATCCGCCGAGCCGATCAAATCAATCATCAAGCTCGGGTCGCTGAGGATGAAATCGCGGAGCTTGTTCGATCGCCTTTCATTGAATTGATCGCGTTCCATCGCGGTCAGCATCGCGCGAAAAACTTCCGGACCGAGAATATCGGCGAATGTATCCGAGCGTTCCTTGCCGAGCCAGAAAAGCATTTCCGCGCTGGCCTGATGCTGGGCAATGAGGCGGAAGAAGTGATCCTTGACAGTCTGGAGCCTGCCCTCGTGTATCAGGAGTTCCGAGCATTCACCGCACAGTTTCGAGGAAGTCACGTTGATCGCCGCCAGCACTATTTCGGCCCAGGTGTCGGGGTAAGTATTCTTGAATGACTGGAGGGCGCGCCTTTGCTTGGAGGATGAGACGGCGTCCAGAACCTGCGCCGGCTTGAGGATTTGCGACCAGATGGTCGCTTCATCGATTTCACCGGGTTGAACGCCCAGCCCTGCCTCGACGCGAAGCTCGTCCCTGAGAAAGATCGCTTCGAGAGCAAGCGAAGTCTGGGTGCGTTGATGGCTGATGATGTCGGAGTTCATCGTGGCGATGATTTCCGCCACGGTCCCTGCCTTGTTCGTCAGGTCTCCGATGTTCTTCAACGCTTCGTTTGCCGTGACCAGTTTGCTCTTGAGTCCCCTGGCGGCTTTGAATTCCTGGAGCAGGCGCGAGTCGAGCGACACCTCCTGAGCTTGATAGACGATTGGTGCGGTCTTCTTCAATGGCATCTGGAAATGCCCGTCCTTCTTCATCTCGGCCTTGACAACTTCCCACCATTTTTTCCAATCGGAGGTGATGACATCCGGCACGAGAACCTGCTGAACCTGGTCAAGAGTGGCTTTGCCGCCATAACTCTGAAGAACCGTCTTGATCAAATCGAGGTGATGGAGCGCCGCTGTCTGGCGAAGGCCGTGGAGATCGGAAAGTTTACGGGCAAGGATGTGTTCCGCCGGGATGGGCTTGAGCGAATTGGCGGCGAAGGTCAGGTCCATCTGGTGGCCAGACTTGCCGTGGAAGTCGATGAGAAACCGGCTGAAGACCGTATCCACCGTTGTGATCTTCCCAACTCCCCAACTCCGGTGCAGACAATAACCATTGGTGGCGAGGGTCACGAGCACATCCATGTGTTGCCTTCCGATTTTCCCGGCAATTGCCAGTTTCTCAAATTCTTCTCTCATAGTTGTGCATCAAATGTTTCTCGCGTCTTGACGAATAGGAAACATATTTACACAGTGACGCTTCAAAAACCAAGAGAAATTGCCGTCCGCGCACTCATCGAACACGCGAATGGCAGGGAATACATCGAAGATATTGTGGGCGCCGAGCTAGGCAGGTCGGCAGCCCGGCCCGAAGATCGAGGCCTGATTCTGGAACTGACGTACGGGGCTGTGCGCTGGCAAAGGACGCTAGATTGGTTGATCTCCCGCAAAACCCAGGGCCGGACTCAGAAGCCTGCATTGACGACGCTGCTGAGATTGGGACTCTACCAGCTCTTCTGGCTGGATCGGATTCCGGATCACGCCGCGGTCCATGAATCCGTGGAACTTGCGAAACAGTTCGGATGCGGTCCCCAGTCGGGGTTTGTCAACGCTGTCCTCCGCGGATACCTCCGGGAGAAGGAACCCACAAGAAAGCTTCTGGCTGACTTGAGCGCTCAAAGTCCGGCCTTGGGCTTGTCCCATCCCGACTGGCTTTATGATCGTTGGAAGACGCGCTGGGGCGCGGATGGGGCGTTTCGGCAGATGGAATGGAACAACACGCCGCCGCGCACCTTCGCTCGCGTGAACACTCTTCGAACGGATGCCGCGCAGCTCATTGAGCGCTGGCGTCAGCGGGAAAACGTTGATTTTGATTTCTTTCAACGGGACTGGACCGGCGAGAACCTCGTCTTCCTGCTCAAGTCTCATCCGCCATTGACCCAGTTGGGCAGCTTCAATGATGGCTGGTTTTACGCCCAAGACCCGAGCACGTTGCTGGCGGTGACACAGTTGGATCCGAAGCCCCGTGAATCGGTGCTCGATCTCTGTGCCGCACCCGGAGGGAAGACAGGGTTCGTGGCCCAATTGATGAACAACGAAGGCACAATTCTGGCTCAGGACACCAGCGCCGAACGCCTGGCTCTGATTAGAGAAAACTGCACGCGGCTGGGCGTCTCGTGTGCGCGGGCGGAAATAGCGTCTCCGGAAACTTCACACATTCGCAAAGAATCCTTTGATCGGGTGCTGATCGATGCACCGTGTTCCAATACGGGAGTGATGCGCCGCCGGGTTGATTTGAGATGGAGGATTCGTCCGGAAGAAATTGACCGCCTCCGTGTTGCTCAACTCAAGCTGCTGGCGGCTGGTGCGGACCAATTGAAGCCTGGCGGGACTTTGATTTACAGCACCTGCAGCCTGGAACCGGAAGAGAACGGTGATCTTGTAGGCACTTTCCTGACAACGAATCCGCTGTTCAACCTCGATTCAGTACGAGAGCTGCAGCCGTTCCGGGATGGTGTCGATGGGGCTTACGTGGCCCGGTTGATCAAGAAGGCAAACTCGTAGCCCCAGGCTGACACTACAGCGACACTTCGGGAAATTGACCACGGATCGCACGGATCGCACAGATCGCACGGATAAGATCATGGTGGATTCCGGCACATCCGTGAAATCCGTGGTTGAGACATCCAAGGAAGTGTTGTTGTAGTGCTAACCGTGGGTCTTTAGCCTCTCCATGAACGGGAAGATAAAGCGCAGAGTTCTCCGCGTCGGATCGCGTAACTGGTTCATGGCCTCGATGCGCGTCCAGTTTTTGGAGGTGTTCCCTGCCGAAGAAACGGAAGATAAAGCACAGAGTTTTGGAGGACGCAGAGAGTTGTGTTCGGTGTCCTCTGTGTCCTCCATAACTCTGTGCTGAATTCTCCGCGCCGGATCGCTCTTCATTTCCATTGTCCCCACCATTGATCGAACTGCTCGGCTTCGCGAGCAATGGAGATATGATTACCATCGTGCCACAACACTGCCGCCAACCCATGCGAGAATCGAGTCTCCCACGGCAAATGATAGGCCCCGGCATCCATCCACACGAGGTGATCGCCGGGTTCGATGGATCGGGGCAGGCTGCGCCGGGTGAGCTGGTCGAAGGCCATGCATGTTGGACCGTAAACGGTCGTCAGGCACTGCTTGCCCGCACGCCTGGGCATTACGAAAAGCTCATGCGCCTCCCAGGTCGAGATAAGGGCGTTCATGGTCCGGCCGCCGTCGCAGACAAGCTGGCGCAGGCCTCGTCGCTCTTTCACATCCAGCACGCGCACCACCAGAACACCGGAGCGGGCACTGATGAAACGTCCATTTTCAAGCCACAACTCCTCAAGGTATGGAAATTCTGAAACAGCCAGGCCTAACATCTTCCCGAATTTTTCCAGGTTGAACTCCGCGTCGTATGCTTTACCGGACCGCGACCGCACATCGGGCGGCGGCAATCCTCCACCACAATCCAGAAACTTCGGGGTGAAGCCGGCCTTGCGGCACGTCTCCGCGATTTCCTGGATCGCCCGGTGGTAAATCTCCGGTGAGGCCACGTTGGTTCGAAGATGGAAATGTGCCGTTTCAACGCGAGCTCCGGCCCTTTGGAGAGACTTGAGAATGTCGATTGCCTCATCCGGTGCGAAGCCGAATTGAGTCGGCCAGTCTGGGGCTTCGGGATCAAACTCTTCGGAGGTGAAAAAGCGAATGCCCAACCGCCAGTCAAGCTTGAGGGCCATCGGGAGAAGTTCCCGCACTTCAGCAGCAGAGTCGAAATTGACGCGAAGGTTCCGGACTTCGTGGCGATGAAGCCAGCGATGCTTTGCCGGCCCATTGACGAGAATTTGTTCGGCAACGAACCCCTCGGCGAGAGCGGCGCGAAACTCGAACTCACTGACTACTTCGACTCCTCCTCCTCGATGCCGCCACCACCCGAGCAAGGGGCGGAGTGGTTGCGTCTTGAAAGAAAGCCAGTGGCGAGCCGGAATGCCGAGGTTCGTTTCAACAGCCTTGAGATCTGCGAGTGCCTGCTCGATCGGGTGAGATGAAAAAACATAGAAAGGCGTTGGAATTTTTTGGAGCCCTTCGTCGATCAACGGCTCCCAGAATCGCCGGCGCTGGTTGAGGTTCATCTTGAGTGTTGGCGATGACGGCATGTCTGGAATTTCAAGGGAGCAAACGATCCTGTAGTCCGACCTGCGTTCGGAGAATGTCGGTAATTCCGCTCAGTTCGTCGCTCTCGACGCCGGTCACCGTAGTTCCTGCAGCCGGACGTGCGACAGTGGCATGGCGCGATGTCCTCACCACGGTGCGGCGTTGGTGGGGATGAGGGGATCCGTTAGACGTTTGCGGCAGGCTGAGGACAGCCAGCCCTGCCTTGAGGTGCATGAGCAAATCAGGGCACCTTGATCGCGCCTTCCGTGGACGGCACGTTCCAACAATGGATGGTGACGAGCGTGTTGACCGGAAACACAACCGGCACCGAAACCGTCGAACCGCTGATGCCTCGCACACTTCCGTCGGCAAGGAGCCGGTTGTCAATCAGCGCCTTGAAAACAGTGGGCACTCCGGAATCAGGGGTGAGCACCACCTGGATGGGAACCATCCGGTTCCAGCCTGTTGCCTGGATCTTGACCGTCCGATTTGGGTCGGAGCCGAACGGCAGTTGGAGAGTCACGGGGCCGCTGCCGAGCGGGATAGCGTTGCCCGCCACCTCGATCACATCCAGTCTTGTCACTGAAGGAGGAAAGACGAACATGTTCGCCCCGACTGATAGCGAATCGAGTGGCAGAAAATTCAAGCGGAGCTGGCTGCGGTCCAATGTGTCCACCCGGATGCGACCATGTCCTGCCCAGTCGTTTTGGGTATTGACGTTGATCTCACCCGTGCCGGCAACCAGAGGCGCCAACAGTCGAACAGCTCCACCGCTTCCCACGTTCCCACCCGCGCCGTTACCCGGTCCCCCAAACGACAAAATTTTCCCGGTGAGCAGGATTCGCGTGTTGGATGAGACGAGCACCGCACCACCACCACCACCACCTTTTCCTGGAGTGCCAGTCGTTCCGCCGCCACCCGAGCCGCCAATCAATGGAATCAGGAGCTTGCTTCCATAGGCCGCTCCTTTGTTCGGGTTATTCCAGGCTGGACTGACAGTCGAGTATGATCCGCTTCCTGCACCGCCTTTGGAGTGGCTGTCCGTGTTGCCACCCAGACCACCGCCCGGACCGTAGCCGGCGCCAGGGGACTCTTCACCGAAGCCGGGCTTGCCACCATCAAAGCCACCGGGGCCGCCAACGCCACCTGTCAGAGTGTCGTTGGCCGACTGGTTTCCGGATACGTTTATTATACCTGCGATGGCCACTTCTCCTTGCGAGAGGATATAAACCGGCGTGTTCAGCGCGTTACGATTGAAGGAAAGCGTTTTGTCGGGGAGCACCTTCAGACTCTTGAAATGGAGGATGCCATCGGTTGGAAGATCAAGGGATTTGTCGGCATCCACCACCACATCGCCAAGCGCTCCGGTGCTCTTGTTGTCGAACCGGCTGCCGTTCCCCTCGCCAATAAGAATTGTGTTTGAGGTTCCATCCGGGATGCTGGTCGGCGTTGCGGCTCGATTAGCAGTCGTAGAGATGAGCGTTGCAACGAAGCACAGCAACGCCAGGTGCAGGCGATTTGTGCGATGAACGGGGCTTGGATGTGTCTTCATGGTCGTGCTATTGGGTTGATGAGTTGGCTTAAAATTTAACGGCGACTGGCGGTTGCGCGAGGGTTGTTCCGGCGTCCTCTCCTTGAAGCTGTGGGGCCACTGGAAGAATCACATTCACCACTGGAGTGGCGAGGGTTACTCCCGTGTCTTCCAAAGTAAGCTGCGGCGCGGCGGGCAAAAGAGTCAGGATCGGCGGCAGAGCGATGGTCACGCCAGCGTCAATCAAATCCAACTGCGGAGCCACGGGCAGGATGACTTCAATTGGCGGCGTCGAGAGCGTCAGACCGGTGTCGTCGGCGAGAATTTGAGGCGCCACGGGCAGGATGGCTTCGATGGTCGGCTGCGCCAAAAAGTACGATAGATCAGGAACGGATCGTGGATCCAGCGGATCGCTCCCTCCGGTGACTTCTCCTTCATCCGGCCAGCCGTCGCCGTCAGTGTCGGCTTGAGTTGGATCCGTTCCAAACAACGCTTCCTGGCCGTCGCTTAATCCGTCATTGTCGGTGTCCTCGTCTCCGTCCTTGATTCCGTTGCCGTTTGTGTCCGGTTGCTCCGGGTTCGTGCCGAGGAGCACTTCATGGCTGTTCGGCAATTTATCCTTGTCGAAATCCTCCTGGCCATCGCTGCGTCCATTTCCATTGGAATCGAACCTTCCGACAACGAGCCCCAACGAAGCCTCCAATTCGTCCGGCACGCCATCGCGATCTGTGTCGATCCGGTCGAATACCCGGAACATCCCGAGGAATGGGACGACTGGGTTGCCCGCGAGATCAGCGAGTGGCGGTTGAATCTGGATGGCATACGTGCCAGGTGGCAGCTTCGCCGCGCTCCGCAACAAGATTGCGTTCAAATCGCTGCGATACTCAGCCGTGACGCGAGCCAGGATCTGATCATCTGCCGTGCCTGGTTTGCGGTCCGCGCCAAGATTGAGCAAACGAGCGCTTTCGGTTTTGACGGTGGAAGGCTGAACCGGCTCGCTGAGGAAAGCTTGAACTGTATCGATGGAACCCAGGAGGGAACCGCTGGCCGGATTGGATCGCACGACTCGTGGCGGGCGGGCATCCGCCACCAGTTCCAGTTTGAGGAGTTTGGTCAAAGTTGAATTGCCGCCGGTATCGGTTGCTCTTGCTTGGATCGTGAAACTGGACTTGTCAGCTCTCCGCGTTGGCGCAACGAGGCGGGTTTCAAAGGGGAAATTTCCATCGATGCGTACCACTTCGCCATCGATCAGGAACTCCACATTCCGCACTTGCACGTCATCTCTCACCTCAGCCTGGATGAGCATGAGCTGGCCTTCCTCGGCCTTGCCCTCGGCGAAGCTCGTGATCAGGGAGATTTGGGGTGGCACCTTCCTCGTATCCGGTGGCAGGTAATTGATGACCTGAAGTCCGCTTTGTTCATCAGCCACGTATGCCAGGCCGTTGAACAGACTCACGGATCGCGCCGCCCCGGGCGTCGCAAACTGCGCCACGAACGACGTGGTCACATCCGGCTTGGACAAATCGTAGAGCCACACATCGTGCGTTCTGTCCGTCCGGGGGTTGAGACCCACCGCCGCGACACCCAGTCCAGAGCCGTTTGGGATAATCTGCTTGAAGGAGTTTGGTCCCTGATCTTTCGCCGTGCCCATGCGTGTGATCTTTGCCAGGTCGCGCACGTCGAACACGTCGTAACCCGGATAGGCCGTTGCGTAAGCGAATCCGCCGCCGACCGACAGGCGTCGGAATTTTGTAAGCCCTTCGGCGGAGAAACTCAATCCAGTGAACCGGCCCAGGACGCGGAGACCTTCGCTAGCCAGCGGGCTCGCAACCAGATCACGGTCTGTAAGAATGAAGAGCGTTGCGCCAGCCACCACAATGTCATGGATCGGCTGGCCAACATCGAGGCGTTCGATTATTTCACCGCTCGCGAGATCAATCGAGATCACGTCGCCCCCCGCCGATCCGGCGTATCCGATGTCGCCGCCCACCGCCACAGCAGTCACGTCACCGCCCAATCCAATCTGTTGGACGATTCGAGGTTTGCCCGGCGTTGACAGGTCGAGGCTGACCAGGCCGTTCCCACGCGCCGCCACGGCAGCGAAGCCGCCATCCCATGCCACTCGGTGGGCTTCACCGGCAATCTTCACCTGCGCGGTCAGCACAGGATTGACGCCGCGGATATCGAAGATGGCGACACCCTCGGTCGAGTCCGCCACAATGGCGAAACCGTTTAGTGCCGTCACATCCAATGCCGCGCCGGGCGTATCCGCAGCCGCGATGACACCGGTGGTCAGTTGGGCTGCGCCATGTGGGTTCATTCCCTGGCGAACCTCCGCTCCGTCCCCGATCCCGTCTCCATCGGTATCCGGATTATTGGGATCCGTGCCCATGATGAGTTCACTGGCATCGTGGAGCCCATCGCCATCGAAATCCCAGGAAACCGGCGGGCCGATCAAAATCGGCGGCAACTCGAGACGACTCCCACTTGCGCCAGTCTTTATTTGAACGTGGCCTTCCCACAAGCTTCCCTCCTGGAGGATCAGGATGTCGTACGAGCGCTTTGGCCGGAGGATCAATTGCGTAAAGGCAATGCCAGAAGTTCCAGCATGGCCTCGCTGCACAACTTGTCCTGATTCCAGATCGAAAATCGCAAACCGATGCGGACCCGTTTGCAGGATGAATCCAGGAGGAAGTTTCGCTGTCGAGTGTGTGCCGACGGATTGAAGCCCTACGCTGCGTTTGCCGGTGTCTGAACTTAGTTCGGGAGGGCCGTTTCCTCCGCCCCCACCTCCGGCTTCCCCTCCGCACCCGGCTGGTTGTTCGCAGAGGCAGGCTTTTTCCTGGGCGGCGTTGTAGGCATCCTCGCCGCCGCTTGTGACTGCTGCGTGGTAGGCATGTGCCAGCGCGATGCACTGCCCCTTGTCAATCAAATCAAAAATGCAATCACACGCCGCCAGCATGCCCTGGAGAAAATTGTCATCAATCTGCTGTTGAGGTTTGCCACAGGTATTGTAACCGATGTCATGCGTCCTGCAGGCTGGAAAGAAGCTGGCACACGGTTGGTCCAGATTGGGATTGTCAGGCACCAGATAATCCCACCCGTCCGGCCCACAGCCATTGTAGTTCTCTGGATCATCGGGCTTGAAGTCCGGGTTTTGTCTGCAATTTTTACCGCCACCTCCACGATCGCAAGGAGGGCCTCCAATGGGTCCACCACCTCCAGTGACTCCCGGTTGCGAGCCATGCCAGCCGGGTTGCCTGATGCCAACGCCTGGATCGGTCTCGACGAAGTTTCCATCCGCAGTAACCGTCATTGGTCCCACGATCTCCCATGTGCCGGTGTCATGATTGAAACTCCACAATGCGGACTTTTCGCCAGGGCCAAGCTTCTTGCCTGTTTGCGGATCAGGAAGATTCGGAAAGCGCACCGGCACCGGACGATCAAAGTTGCTGGGCCCATCTGTCGGCACGGTGATCACGAGCGGCAGATTCAATCCAGCAGGAAGCGGCTCCGGCAATCTGTCCGGTGGCACTGGAGCGATGCCTATTTTTCCACCGCGCGTGCCGTTGTCGCTGAAGAGGGAATTGGCTGGAACATCGATCTGCACGCCCGCGAGCGCCGGATTTTGAGCCACGATCGCGGCGGGGAACTGAATCACCGTGTCTTTCGATGCATCGACTGTTTGCAAAGTTCCTCCTCGAATCAGGGGCAGGAAGATTTCGCCAGTGCCAACAGCGAGATTGTCGGCACGACCGGCCACAGCCTCCCAGGCTTTTCCCACGACCGGGTAGTAATCACCATTGGGCCATTGGCTGCCTTGTGCCGTGCGGCCGTCCACGTGGACGAAGAACCGCCCGGCTGGCACTGGCTCGAGCTTGAAACGACCATCGGCGTCGGTGGTGGTCCTCAATTCCTGTTCACGTCCGTCCACAGAAATCGTCACCCCTGCGAGCGGGCGATCGAGAAATTTGCCTGGATTCTTCGGGTCCGGCCCGGGATCCGATGCCATGACGCGCCCTATGATCGCTGTGTTTGGCACCGTCTCCAGTGCAAGCGTGTCGAACTCAATAAACGCGGTGCCCCCAGGCCGGCCATCACCGTTCCCATCGAAGAATACGCCTCGTTCATCCTGAACCTGGTCACCCACGAACGTCACACGCACTCGCGCGCTTCCTGGCAGATGCTCCAGGTAAAACAGCGTGGCAGTCAGGTGATCACTTGACAGTTCAGTGCGGGCAAGGATGCGCCGCCCGAGCGCTTCGGCAAAAAGCACCTCGGGTGTGATCACCGTTCCAGCGCTCAAGGGAGCGGTAAAGCGGAGGATCGTCTCCCGGGTCACGGCCACGCCGGATTCGCCGTTTGCGGGAGAAGCTGTCAATAATGTCGCAGGCTGGGGACCGCTCGGGGCGAAACGCAGACGATAAAAACGGTTGACTCCGACGGGATCGAGCGCCACGCGAAAGAAGCCGGACTCGATCCGGGGAGATGCCGTCGTGCCGCTCCAGATGGCCGCGCCCGAAAGCGAGTCCGTCTGCTCAAGTAAGAAGTCCGTGGCCGTTGCCGGCCAGCTTAGTTCGAATCGTTGATCACCAGAGCGCGTTGCGGAGATGTTTGGGGAGACTTGCGCGGTGACCCGAATACAGGCGAGCGCCAGCAAACTGATCCAAAGGCAAATGCAGGTCACAGCAAAGTTTGATGGTCCGTGCCTCCTGCCGCCCCGGCTTGGCCAAGCGGCCGCTTCCAAGACGCGACCAAACTGTTCTGCAAACCAAGCTTTTCCTGACCAAAACATAACAGTTATACTCTGCGCGGCCATAGATTGCGCTTTTTGAAATCGAGCGAAAATGGTCACTTCCCATTGATTGTGAGCTACTTGACAACTCAAGTGTCACGGTGCCAAAAGCGCAGTTTGTGACCGCGCTCAGTATACATGGGGAAGGAAAACTTCGAGCGCTGAGAGCGAGCTGGCACCTCGAGTATGCCGGTAGCGGGGTGTCCTGACGCATTAAGCACAGAGGTCACGAGGACGCAGAGATCTGATCCGTGCCTTCCCTCTGTGACCTCCCTGTCTCTGTGCTGAAGTCTGAGGTTCATGGCAAGGCCCTACATCCCCATGATCTGATAACCGCAATCGACGTAGAGAACCTGGCCGGTGATCGCGGCTGCACCATCGCTCGCCAGAAACGTTCCCGTGGCTCCGAGTTCCTCGGGAACCACGTTCCTCTTGAGAGGTGCGTGCGCTTCGTAATGCTTGAGCATTTCCGAGAAACCGCTGATGCCTCGCGCGGCGAGCGTGTTCACCGGGCCGGCGCTGATGCAATTGACGCGAATCTTCTTCGGCCCCAGATCGTAGGCGAGGTACCGGGTGCTGGCTTCGAGCGCAGCCTTCGCCACGCCCATGACGTTGTAGTGAGGAACGACCTTTTCCGCTCCGTAATAGCTCATGGCAACAATGCTTCCGCCTTCGGTCATGAGCGGTTCAGCCGCGCGGGCCAGGGCCACCAACGAGTAGGCGCTGATGTCGTGCGATACCCGGAAAGCTTCACGGCTTGTATTTACGAACCTTCCCTCCAATGCATCTTTCGGCGCGAAGGCAACCGAGTGAAGCAGCAGATGGAGTTTTCCAAACTTCTCGCCGACGAGTTTGAACACGCTGGCAATGTCCTCATCCTTCGTGACATCGCACGGGAGGATCAACGTGTCGGCACCGAATGTGCCGGCCAGTTCCTCCACATTATCCTTGAGACGTTCGCCCTGGTAGGTGAAGGCGAGCCTGGCACCGGCCTTATGCCACGCCTGGGCGATGGCCCACGCGATGGAACGTTTGTTCGCGACTCCGAATACGATGCCGAGTTTACCTGCAAGTTGAGACATAATCCTTAGATCGTTGTTGCGCGCCTACGAGTATGGAGATTTCGCCAGACTGGCAAGGAATCAAAGTGACTTTGGTCCCATCCGAAAACATATTAGGCCTATGCACTTGACTCTTGTGACGCAACGGCTGGTAGCCAGTTTGCCCTTAAACACCCCACCGGTTGGGGCAATTTGCAGGCCACAAGAGTCAACTGGATAGCCCTAAAACATATTTTGAAACCAAGAGAGCAGGCGGCCTGCTTTGCCGATGTTGACGGTGAGCGCGTAGCGAGTGATTTCGAGCACATGATCGCAGAGCATGATCCTTGCGTCCTCTTCCCTGCATTCCGCCGTGCAGTTTTCTCCCGGAGAAGGCTTCCTTCAACGCATGATCCATCCCCTTTTGCCGCGCCTGCTCGCCAAGGGGAACAGCGCCGCCTGCTGTCGTCGCACTCCATGCGCTGGCGCAAGTCAACAGGCTCACACCCCCGGACTTGGGTGGAATTGGATTGAGCCCACTATTTCAAAGATCAGGCGCAGTTCGGTGCCTGGGAAAATTGTTTCGGTGGCGGTCAGTTCTTCACATAAATGCTGGAGCGTTTGGTCATGGGCGGCGGTGGTTA
>SIBF01000048.1 GCA_009695275.1 Pedosphaera sp.
CCTTCTGCATCCTCGACTGGGAATGCAATCCGTTCCTTGTCGAACAGTCCAAGCAGGCGTTGCGCGTGCAACCAATTGACGAACTCGATTGAGTAGCCCCGCCACTCCGCCAGCTTCACGCGCTGTTCTGATGTCAGGGCAGCGACACATGCCCACCAGTCGAAATGTGGTGGAGGAATCGCAGGTGGGAGGTGAGAGTGCTGAGCGGGTGGCGACGGTTCGTCCACGCCCGCGAGGCGGATGAACTCGCGGATGGCATCTGCGACGGACAAACCACGAACGCGAGCGAGGAAATCAATCGCGTCGAAGTCCTCTCCGGTGGCGTGATCATGGAAACGCCGGCCTTCGTCATAAACGGAACCGCTGGGATTCTTGTCCTCGCGATAAGGCACGTGGCACGACTTCCCAGGTTCGCCGGGCAAGCCAAGCAATTTCCAAAGCTCCGGGATTCGAAGGCGGTCTTTGGCGAGCGCAAGAGCGTCAGAGTTCATCCTTTAGCCCCCTTGTTCGAGACCGCACTGACAGTTTTGCCGTCCATTTTGGTGAGGAACGCGACGAAGTCAGATTCGCGGATGAAAATTTTGTCACCAACGCCAATAGATGGCAGGCCGGCGCGGCGGTAGCGCCAAATAGTGGGCCGGCTCAACTCGTACTTTTGTTCGAAGTACGAAATCGGGAGAGGTGTGAAGCGTGGGTCAAAATCTGAATTCATTCGGGGATTCCTCCTTTCTCGAAACGGAGCAAACTTTTCTCGACGTTCGAGAGTGAGAAAAGCAACCGACGGCCACCGCTCAAGCGGATGTGTGGTACGATTCTCTTCTTGATAAGTTCTCGAAGTGTGCGCGCCGACAGAGGCACGGCGGCGCAGAGGCCGTTGAAGTCAACGAATCCCGGTGATGTTCCGCGCTCCAGTTGGTGAGATCCAAATTCGCGCAGTATTTCCTCTACGAGCGGGCGGAGCCAGGGCGGCGGTGGTTCGGTGGTGCTTGTGGCTCCCGCCGCCGTTTGCGGAGCCTGCAACTGATTGTTATTTGCAGTCATCGAGTGGCAATTAACCACGCGACTTCGGCGGAACTCTTGGGCGGTGAGGAACGGAGAATGCCCGTAAAATCAGGCTTCGATGATGCTCAAGTCGGAATTCTTGGAGAACTCCTGGAGGTCAACAACTTTTCTAATGAATTCATCTGCCCAGTGATGGGTCAGCCGCCTCGCCGTTCCTCAGCTCGGGCCTTGTTGCGTTTTCCCAAGGATTCACGAAGGCCTTTCTTGCGACGTTGATGTTTGGTCAAGAGCACATCCAGTTGGCGGCGAGTCGTGGGTTCGTCCATGCGGTGTTTCTTGAGCAAATTGAGAAATTGCCTCGACCCCACTTTGAGTTCTGCGAGACAGTCAGCATGGCTCACAGGTTCTTTGGCGCGTTCTTGTGCCAGGCGTGCTTCTTCTGTCCGGTTCTTCGCCTTGACCGTTTCGAGCCTGACTTCTTCCGCGTTGAGCTTCTTCCTTTCAGCAATGTTTCGGGCTGATTGTTTTTCCAAAACTTCGTGACGTGCCGTCAGGTCTTCCAGTCGCCCAAGATCGGGGCACACGAGCTCGATCTTCTGTTCGGTCTTCTGCCCCTTTACCGCTTTAACCCGCAGTACTGCAGTTAGCCCTTGAACGTCCGGCGACTCCTTCATCCCTTCCAGATAAATCCAGCGTTTTTTCGGGGTGCCGTCGTAGATCATCACGTGACTGAGCTTGCTCACGATGTCATTGGCCGCAGCCCAGCCAGCATCAAATCCTGCACGGGGCCAGCGACGATTCATGAGGTTTGCTCGGAGGGTTGCCGCAACCGGCATTTTGGTTGAGCCATACCGGCACCCAAAGTAGCCGTGTTGATCAGCGATCTCGCGTGTGCCGTGCTTGAGCCACACGTCGAATTGCGCGGTACCTGTCCGCCTGAACTCATCCAACGACTGGGCAAGGATCACCTTGCGGCCCTGGGTGAATTCCTCCTGTGTCGGCGGATTGCAGATGTTCGGACGGTCCGCCAAAAACTGCTCCAGCGTCTCGGTCCTGGTGAAATAAGCGAGCCGCTGGGCGAAGATGTTTTTGACTGTCTCAGGGAATCCTCCAGTGAGGTCGGGCACCTGGTTCGTCACAGCTCGAATTTCGCGAGGGAGAAACGGTGGCAGCATCGTGATTTCGTTTCCATCGTGGTCGCATTCAAGAAAGACCCAAAAGATTTTGCCCTGCGTCTTGATACCCCAATGCTCACCGTGTTCAACGACTTCACAATCGGGGTAGTCAACGCCGCAGATTCTTACGGTTGTTTGCATGAGTCAGTTCCGGAGCCGGTTCAATTCCACCAGGCCGGAGGCAGGTTGTAACGGAAGTAAAGGCGGGGGCCATCTGGAATTTTCTTTTCCAGCCGAAGCCTTGTTTCCTCCCGCGTCTCGTGCCTCAGTTCAACGGCTAGTCTTTGGGGCATTTCGCCGCGTCGGATGATCGCGGCGCTGACGGCGCGGAGGATCCAGCGGAGAACGAAACTGCGGTTTGACCTTTGTGTTTCGTCGCCATCGCCGCGCAACCGGCAGGCGATGCGAATAGCTTGTTCCAGCAGCGCGGCGTCGTAATCGTCCAAGGTGATGGTGTATGTCCTCTTCATGCGGCACCTCCCGCCGAACTTTTCGTCGGCGCGGAAGTGGAGAC
Organism: Pedosphaera sp.; assembly: GCA_009695275.1. Lineage (GTDB taxonomy): Bacteria > Verrucomicrobiota > Verrucomicrobiia > Limisphaerales > F1-12-MAGs170 > F1-120-MAGs170. The sequence goes on from SIBF01000048.1 coordinate 2,692, forward strand.
TTCCTCGATCAGCAGGCGGCCCTGACCGAGAATCGTCACAAGCACCCGCCGTCCCGGTCGAAAACCAGCGGCACGCTCCAGCCACTGGCCCCGGAGCCGGATTTGAGCCGGAAGTGTTGCGCTGGGTTCAAGTACTTTGAGGATCCGGCGCGGCAATGCGATGGCGGCGCTCATACTGCCGCCTCCTTCCCCAGCACGAGGATGTTGTCGGCCTTCGCGGGAGCGACCGCAAACCACTTCTCCCCCTCGACTTTCGTCACCAGCCCCTTGTAATGGGCGTGAATCATCGTGGGCGAGTGGCCGGCCAGTGCCGCCGTCAAATTCTCGTTGGCGTGCAAGGCAAAGTGATAGGAGCAAAAGGCGTGGCGCAGTCCGTTCGCTTTGCGCCTCATGCCCGATTCGGCGCAGAGCTTGACGAAATGCTGTTGCCAGGTGATTTCGTGGAGCGCGCAGACCTTGCCCTCGGTGAACACGCGGAAGGGATGCAGCCACGCGGCCAGCGCGGGGCAGATTTCCACAAGGCGTCTCTGCCGGGTTTTGGACTTGCCCGCCGTGACTTCGATTTGTTCAGGCACGCGCCACACGTCAGCCCAATCCAGCCGGAGTAATTCCTGAGTGCGGAGCCCGGCCAGCCCTCCGATGCCGATCATGGCGCGCATCGGGCCATCCGCCGCCTCCAGAAGCGCGCGGAATTCTTTCGCCGTGTAGAACAGGACTTCCGCCGTGTTCGCCCGCTCGGGGCGCATTCCGTCGGCCTCCAGCAGGCGGTGCCCAACGGGCAGGTAGTCCTTGCGGCCGCCCCATTCGAGTAACTGCCGGATGACCGCCCGATGATGGTTTCGGCTCTTGGCTGAAAACTCCGCGATGGTTTTTGAGGACATGAAGGCGTCGAGATCATGCTTCCCCAAGTCGCACAGGGCGTAGCCTGTGAAAGTGCCGGCAAACCGGCGAAGCTGGATCGCCCGGTTGTAATGATACTTCCCGCTCTGCGCCCGCCGGCCGTTGCCTGCCTGTGCGCGTGATTCCTCGGCGGCGATGAATTCCTCGACCGCCGCCATCAGGTCTTTCCGCTTCACCGTCGCGGTCGTCCGCAAAAAAACCTCGGCGGCTTCAGCCAGCGTGCGGCCGCGCAACTTGGAAGCAGCCTCGCAATACTCCGAGACAGCGGCCAGGAGGGAAACTTTGTGACCTGTGGATTGGTGGAAGGTGTTGAGCCGTTCAATGGATGCCAGGGCATCGGCAGCCTGCGCGGGTGAGAGCATGACCGCTTGCGATTGCTTCGCCGGTTCCCTCACCAGCGACTCAACGTACTCCTTTGCCCCGCCCTTCCCCGCGTAGTTTGGGAAAGATTTCATCTGACGCCTGCCTGCCGCGTACCACGTCACACGGTAGGAGTCGCGGCCCTGGCATGGGCGATAGACCTTCGCGAGGATCTGGTTGCGATGCTTGACCTTCTTGGGCCACTTCATGTCAGCCTCGACAGATTCAGCCGTTTCGTGTGTCGAAACTGTGTCGCAACCATTAGAACACTCAGTTTCTTGAGTAAATTTGGTGCGCATAGCAGGACTTGAACCTGCACAGGTTACCCCACTACCACCTCAAAGTAGCGCGTCTGCCAATTCCGCCATATGCGCGAACCGGAGAATATAATGCGTTGTCACAAAACACGGTGCAAGCGCTTTTTCCGGCTGAATTTTACCACCCTTGCGCTTGCTGGATCAGCATGGGTTGGGTTAGCTTCCGGAGCCTCCCGGCGTATTCCTGAGCGCACGGATCGCAGTCATGCTAATGCTCAAACCAATGTTTCATGTTTCGACCCACGGAGCTCAGATGAACCGGGCGGCCAGCGGCCAGAAAGACCTGGAGCATGAAACCGACTCCCTTGCTGTGAGCGCAGGCATCCCTGCCAAGGATTGGCGGGCCAGCAAGGCTGCTGGCGCTCCCATGTCTGGTTCTTTGAAAGAACCACTTACCCATCCGTGGACTGAATCGAAGCTGGGAATGAGCGTCCGGATTTGTGTTTATCTGCTCTTGATAATGATGTCGGCAAGCGCGCGCTCTCACCAGCAGAGTGACACGTACCTCACATTGAAAGTTGAAGAACACCAGATCACAGGCTCCTGGGAAATTGCAGTGCGGGACATTGACCGGGCCGTCGGGTTGGACACTGATGGCGATGGCGCCGTCACCGTGAAGGAATTGCGCGAAGCGCAGGAAAGCGTCGCCAGATACCTCTTGTCTCGGTTGGAAGTGAAGTTGAATGGAACACCGGTGAAACTGAGCTCGAAAGATCACTTGATCGACAACCGGCTCGATGGCGCTCATTTGATCCTACGGCTCGAATCAGATGCAACACCCACACCGCGGTTTCTGGTGATCGACTACAAGCTCTTCTTCGATCTGGACCCGAATCATCGGGGCCTTTTGAGGCTGGAGTATGCCGGCGAAACGGAAGCGGCAGTGTTCGACGCAGAGACAACGAGTCGAACGTTCGAGCTGGGTGCGGAGAATCGTTGGGCGGAAGTGTCAGCCTTCGTGCATGAAGGCGTCTGGCATATCTGGAAAGGATACGATCACATTCTCTTCCTGCTGGCGTTGCTACTGCCATCCGTGCTGGAGCGGCGTGAGGGACGCTGGAAAGCGGCACCGCGATTTCAATTGGCCTTCACGAATGTCTTCAAGATTGTCACCGCATTTACCATCGCGCACTCGATCACTCTGGGCCTGGCGACTTATGAGCTTGTGCGCCTGCCTTCCCGATTGACCGAGTCGGTGATTGCCGCCTCCGTGGCGCTGGCGGCGCTCCACAACTTCCGTCCAATTCTACACGGCAAAGGTTGGATGGCGGCGTTCGGGTTTGGACTGGTTCACGGCTTTGGCTTCGCAAATGTCCTGACCGAACTGGGACTTCAAAGCGGCAACCTTCTTCTGACTCTCCTGAGCTTCAATGGTGGCGTCGAGTTGGGGCAACTGGCGATTGTCGCAGTCTTTCTGCCTGTGGCGTTCGCACTGCGCGGCACATGGATTTATCGCGAAGGCGTGCTCCGTATCGGTTCAGCCGCGATCATTGCCGCAGCCACCGTCTGGCTGGTGGAACGTGTTTTCGATCTGAAACTCTGGTAATCGAGTGCCAGGAGTTTCCCAGTGCGTTTGAGCCTGGATGCAACTGACGGTGCATCCCGAAGTTGTTGGTCACCGTGCGCCGACGGCGCGCGCTCGGTCCCTGAGCTCAGCGGGTTGGAATGGAGGAGAGTGCTTCGAGTATTCCATTGCGTGTTCCAGTGTGTCGCTCCTGCGGACGGGGACCGTCCGCACGCCGCCAACTATTTCGAGATGCTCGATGCAACTGAAAGCGGTGCTCATACTTGCCGGCAAGGTCGTCGCGCTGCGACGACCACCGGCCCGTGCAGGGCCGGAGCCTTTTCTCTCCGAGAGCGCACCTGACCGGAAGCCTTTGCGCCGCTGCACGCGGCGCTGATCGTCGCAGCGCAACGACCCTGCTTCGATTTAGATGCGTCTGCCCTGTGAAAAACACTCGCGCCCATTGCCAAGTCTGAACATACTTTCCGTCACGTGCGATGATCCAATTTCTCCGCAGCCTGTGGCCCTATGTTCGACCCTATCAGTTCCGGCTGTTTCTGGGTCTCTTTTGCGGCGTGCTTTTTGCCCTTGCCCAGGGGGCGCTCATGATCGGTCTCAAGGTGGCCGTCGATCTCATCTTTATTGCGTCAGTCAACTATTCGTTTGCCAGCCAACTCGAACGGGCACCACTCATCCTGCGACCCTTGATCGATCAACTCGTCGCATTGCTGCCTGAGCTGAGATCACCCTCGTCAAAGTCCGGCCTCATCGCGACGATCCTGTTCATCCCCGTCGTCATGTTTGTCCGTGGTTGCTTCGCTTATTTGAACGTCTATTTGACGAACTGGGCTTCCGTTCGAGCCGTGGCTGACTTGAGAGCAGGGGTCTTTGAACATCTGCAACATTTGCCTTTGAGTTTCTACAGCCAGGCCAAAACCGGCGATCTCATCTCCCGCATCACGAATGACACCCTCATTCTCTACACGGTTATCGGCAATTCCTTCGCCGCGATCATCAAGGATCCCATTACGATCTTGTGCATGGCTGGCCTGCTGCTATCCCAGCAGCCGCGCCTGACGCTGATCTCAATCTTTATTTTCCCTCTTTGTCTTGTTCCCATCGTCATTTACGGACGCAAGGTCCGCCGCTCGGTTCTGGCCATGCAGACTGCTTCCGCCGACATGACCAACCTCATGCACGAAGCTTTTACCGCGAATCGAATCATCAAGGCCTACAACCTCCAGGGGATGGTCGTCGAGCGTTTCAGGGAGATTACAGGTCGGTTTGTCGGTCAGATGATGCGTACGGTCCGATCCTGCGACCTGCCAAGCCAGATGACGGAATTCTTCGGATCAATTGGAGTCGCGCTGGTTTTCGCCTACGTCGTCTTCGTGGCGGATCGCAACATGACGGCGGGTGATTTTCTGCAATTCATCGGAAGCATTTTCCTGATGTATCAACCGATGAAAGCCTTGAGCCGTCTGCATAATCAACTCGAGCAAGCCCGAGCGGCAAGTCAACGGGTGTTCGATCTGCTCGCCACTCCCAACACGATCGTGGAAACCGCCACACCATCGCCGCTGCGCGCGAAGGGTGCTGGTGTGGATTTCGAGAACGTCAGTTTCAGTTACGGCGAGCGACAGACCTTGCACCAGATCAACCTCTCGGTAAAGAGTGGTCAGACGGTTGCTCTCGTTGGTGCCAGCGGTTCCGGCAAGACAACGCTTACAAGCCTGCTCCTTCGCTTTTACGATCCGCAGCAGGGCGCGGTTCGCATCGGCGGTGTGGACATCCGGAATGCAGCCGTCCGTGATTTGCGAGACCAAATCGCGCTCGTCACTCAAGATACAATTCTCTTCAACGAAACCATTCGCGCCAATATCAGACTGGGTCGTCCGGGTGCGACCGATGCAGAAGTCGAGGAAGCTGCCAGACACGCTTACGCCTACGAGTTCATCATGGCGGCACCGCTGGGATTCGAGACAATTGTTGGCGAGAAAGGCGTCAACTTGTCGGGTGGCCAGCGGCAACGCGTCGCCATCGCCCGCGCCATTCTCAAAAACGCGCCAATCCTCGTCCTGGATGAAGCCACAAGCGCGCTGGACACCGAGTCCGAGCGCGCCGTGCAGGCGGCACTTGAAGCTCTCATGGTCAATCGCACCACTGTTTGCATCGCTCATCGCTTGTCCACGATTCAGAAAGCCGACCTGATTGTGGTCCTGGATCAAGGACGCATCGTCGAAACGGGAAAGCACGAAGAACTGCTGAAGCGCGGAGGCATTTACTTCAAGCTGTACACGCTCCAGTTTCAGACGTGAGCACCTCGGTGATGAAGGTCCTATCCGTGAAGAGATGACTGAGCCCGAGCCAACAGGCCAGGGCAGTTGCCGACTGGATCAATTGGATGAAGTGCAGCATTGAGCCTTCCCCTGAAGACGAGAACCCTATTGGTTCAAGAAACCAGAGTGATGTTATCCAGACCGGCAGCAGCACACTGATCACCGCCAGCGCCAGGAACGCTGAAGCGAAACTTCGACTCAGCAGGCAAAGGCAAAATCCGATGATTGGTGTGGTCACATAGCCGACGATCAGGAAGCTGTTGAAACCAAACTCGGGAGGTGTTGCCATCTCCATCCAGACCATGAACCAGTTCAGGGCGACATACAGTCCGACCGGCCACAGGAATCGCCGCCAGAATGCGACCAGCCGCCGGCCGATGAGTTCGCCCGCCGAGAGCGGTGCAACCAGCAAAAGCTCCAACGCGCCTGACTCGCGCTCCTGTCGGAACAGTGTCGCGGACTCGGAGGCGATGGCCAGGATAAGCAGGATTGCCAGCCACATCTGCACAAACTCGAAGTGCTGCCAGGGTTGAGCACTGCTCATCAGCCTGCTGTCCACCACGAGAACCACGGCGCAACAGATGAGATTGATCAACCGCTGCCGCGTGGCATAACGCTCCAGCCAGCCCATTGGATTGCGATCCAGGATGCGTCCGCGCATCCTGGCGAAGCGAGGCGACCAAAGACGCGGCGCAAACCAGAATTGCCACAGGCGGAACTGGCGCGGCGAGAGCGGCCTGTCGCGCCATAGCCAGTGAACGCGTCGGGTGGCCAAGCTCAGGCAACTGAAGGCCAACAGCAGCGCACCAAAGAACAGGCCCGTAAGAGTGAAAACCCAGGCACTCAAGAATTGGGGCGATTTCGTCAGCGCATTGCTCCAGGAGTTTCCTCCCTCCAAAGCACCGCCTATCGACATTAGCATCGGGAAGAACTGAGGCAGGCCGGGCGTCCACTGAACGGGCAAGCTCGGCAGCCATGCGGAAGCACCCAGTCGCACCAGGCAACACGTCAGCGTGAACGATAAGACCTCCGCCACCACGATGGCTGAGATCGGATTGATGCAAACCGATGAAGCCAGCAGACCCGCTCCGAGAGCCAGGACCATCAATGAAATTTGAAGCGTGAAGGCGCTGGCTATGTCCAGCCAGCTCACGCCACCAAGAAAAATGGCGATGCTCAAGACAGGCAAAGCCGACAGCCACAACGCCGCTCCACGCAGCATGTGTACGAATCCCTTTCCCAAAACCACCTCCTCGCTTCTCAAATGCGTGAGGAAAAGTAAACCGAGCGTGCCTTCGCGGCGTTCCCGGCTCAGACAATCCGCCGTCAAAGCCGGTGCGAACAAGAGAATGGCCACCAACATTGCCTGATGCAGGCTGAAGAAGAAGCTTATCCCAAGCCCGGCTTTGGGAGTGGTTACTCCGACGAGGTAGCTTGCCGCAGCGGCTGTGCAGGCCAGTGCTCCAAGAAGGCGCATCCAATGATTCCATTGGCTCCGGGCCTCCGCCCGTGCCTCTTTCAGCATGACCGGCGAGAATGCCACGCGAAAGAGTTTAGCCGGTCAGGCTGAGGATTAAAGAGCCAAAGCAAAACATTCCTTGGCTTGGGGGCGCTTTCCGACTATTTGAATTTCATCCCTCCGCGGGTGGTCATAGTGCCGGACATTTGATTTGTCCGAATCGCGAAGCCTGCGGAATAGATTGATTATGAAATTACATATCCTGCGTTCCCTGACAAAAGTTACTCTTCTTGCTGCCGTTCTTTGCGCCTCGGTGGCGACGGTGTGGGCTGCTCCCAAACGCGTCCTGGTGGTGTCAACCACCACCGGCTTCCGGCACAGTTCCATTCCCACGGCTCAGAAAATCCTCAAAGCCCTGGGCGAGCAGGACGGCGGGTTCAGTGTGGTGGATGTGGTGGATGGAGGGGAACGACCGAAGGACAAGTCCAAAGAGGCGGCCTGGTTGACCAGCGTGACGGATCTCCTGGCTCTGAAGCTGACGGCAACTTCCCTGAAGAATTATGACGCCGTCATTTTCGCGAACACCACCGGCGATCTTCCGATGACCAACCCGCAGGATTTGATCGACTACGTCAATCGCGGCGGCGCTTTGATAGGGATGCATTCCGCATCGGACACGTTCCATGGCTTCAAGCCCTACGTGGAGATGCTGGGCGGCGAGTTCCTCACGCACGGAGCGCAGGCAACTGTCGAGTGTTTGAATCAGGATCATGCCCATCCTGCGACGCGCCACTTCACTGAAAGTTTCGTGGTGCATGATGAGATTTACATTCAGAAGAGTTTCAATCGCCAGCGCGTTCATGGTCTGCTGAGCCTGGACAAGCATCCGAACACGGGCGCGCCGGGCGATTACCCGATCGCGTGGTGCAAGCAGGTGGGCAAAGGCCGGGTGTTCTACACATCTCTTGGTCACCGCGAAGATGTGTGGGAGAATCAATCGTATCAGAAGCACATCACGGGCGGCATTCGTTGGGCCGTGGGATTGAGCTCTGGCGATGTCGCGCCGCAGGACTTGCGCGCCGAACTCTCGGGTGCTGAGAGAAAGGAAGGCTTCAAGCTGCTTTTTGATGGTGTCAGCCTCAATGGCTGGCATCTGCGCAACGCCGCCGGCACCAAGAGCTGGAGCGCTCAGAACGGAATGCTCGTCAATGAAATCGCCAAGGACTCCCACGGTACCGATCTTGTGAGCGATTCAACGTTCAAGGATTTCACCGTCCGCTATCAGTATATGGTTCCCAAGGGCAGTAATAGCGGTCTTTATTTGCGCGGCCGCCATGAGATCCAGATTCTCGAGGACTTCGGAGTGGCTGATCTTTCTCCCGGCAACAACGGCGGAATTTATAGTATAAAGGCTCCTCCGCGCAATGTCTCGCGACGCGCGGGCGAATGGCAGGAAGCGGAAGCAACGATCAAGGGAAATAAAGTTACCGTCACGCTCAATGGCTTGAAGATCCATGACAACGTGGAAGTGAACAAGGCAACCGGCAGCGAACTGGACAACAAGCTGGATCAACCAGGCTCGATCATGTTGCAAGGTGATCACGGTATGATCGCATTCCGGAATGTGCGGATCAAGGCGTTGAAGTAACAGCCTGAAGGCATGGCAGGTCGCCGGAGGATAGGTTGGCGACTCAATACTAAAGTTGGATTTTGCCGCAGGCTGATTGCGCTTTGAGCAGCTCTGTCCGGTGTTGCGGCGTGTCTTGGGTTCTAATCATGAGCATTCAGAGGTCAGATGAAGCAAAATTGTCCGTGCAAAATTGATGAAGTGTGAAAGAAATGGAGGACGCATGAACATGTCAGACAACATTTCAATGGATTTCAATCGCCGAGACTTTCTCCGAGGCGGCTCATTCGCAACTCTCGCCACCCTACTCGGTGGTGTGGAACTGGTCGCCCAGGCTCCAAAGGACAAGGACGCGACAACGTACGCGACGGGGCCGGCCTTCACCATGAAGTGTGCTGTGATCGGCCTAGGGTCGTGGGGCCGCGATGTTCTAGCCACTTTGTCACGGCTCAAGGAGGCGGAGATCGTCGCCATCTGCGACACTTATCCAGCCTCGCTAAAGCGCTCCGCCGCTTCCGCACCAAAGGCCAGGCAAGTCGCGAATTACAAGGAAATCCTGGACGACAAGGAAATCCAGGCGGTGATCATTGCGACGCCTTCCCATCTCCATAAGGAGATCGTCCTGGCTGCGCTGCAAGCGGGCAAGCACGTGTATTGCGAAGCGCCGCTCGCCGCGACGATTGATGACGCGAAAGCAATTGCCAGGGCCGCGATTGCAAATCCGAAGGTTTATTTTCAACCCGGCCTCCAGAATCGCTCCGAACCGCAGCGCCATTTTCTTCTGCCGTTCATGCGATCCAATGCCGTCGGTACTTATCTCATGGCGCGTGCGCAATGGCACAAGAAGACTTCATGGCGCGCGGCGTCGCCGAATCCAGATCGGGAGAAAGAGTTGAACTGGCGATTGAACCGCGAGACTTCCCCGGGGTTGATTGGCGAGGTCAACATCCATCACCTCGATGGAGCGGCTTGGTACCTCAGGGGACTTCCCGCAGCCGTTTCCGGCTTTGGCGGGATCTTGCATTGGAATGACGGGCGTGACGTTCCTGACACCGTGCAGGCAGTCCTCGAATTTCCGCGAGGAGTAAACCTGATGGTTCATTCGACGCTCGGCAATTCGTTCGACGCCGATTACGAAATGTATTACGGCACGGATGCAGCCGTAATGGTTCGCGAGGGAAAGGCGTGGATGTTCAAGGAAGTGGATTCACCGCTCCTAGGGTGGGAGGTATACGCCCGCAAAGACATGTTCTACAAGGAAACCGGTATTTCACTTGTGGCCAACGCCACCAAACTTGTCGCGATTACGGAGAAAGCCGGGGAGAAATCCCTTGCGGAAACTCCCTTGCGCTATGCGCTCGAAGCGTTCCTGACGAACTCCAATGAAGTCGCCACGGGCGTTGAAGATTTCCTCGCCACCTTTGCCAACAGCGACACGAATGCGGTGCGGAAACATGTCGCCACGCTCAAGCTTCAGCCAGCAGCAACTGTGAAGGAGGGTTTCGAAGCGACGGTTGTGGCGCTCAAGGCCAACGAGGCGGTGTTGAAAGGAAGCAAAATCAAGCTCGAGAAGGAATTGTTCAGTCTTGCTTGAACTTTCGCGAATTTAGCCAGTCCGAACTCGTCGAAGAATTTATGAAAACGAAAATTGTTTGGTCGAAGATTGCCAGGATCAGCGCCGCGATGGCTGCGTCGGTCGGTGTTCTCTACGCCGCAGACAGCATGACACGGTTTGATGCACAGCCTGGCAGCAAGATGAAGATTGAAGGCACATCCACGCTCCACGACTGGACGGTAGAGGGTGGCATCATCGGTGGCTTTTTCGAAGCAGATCCAGGCTTCACCAAAGATCCTGCGATCGTCTCCAAGGTGACGCCCAAAGTCGAGGTGGAGATCCCTGTTCGAACACTCAAGAGCCACGCCAAGCCCATGGACAACGTCATGTACGAGGCGATGAAGCAGAAGGAGCATCCCAAGATCAAATTCACGCTCAAGGAAATGAAATTGAAAGGGCAGCCAGCGGGCGGCAATGGCCCCTTCCTATTTGATACCAAAGGCGAGCTGACCGTCTCCGGTGTGACGCGAACCAATGTGATGATTGTCGCGGTGCAGAAGATCGCGGATGGCCAGTTGAAGTTCGCAGGGACGAACACGATGAAAATGACCGATTTCGGCATCAAACCGCCAGCACCCGCGTTTGGGGCCATCAAGACGGGAGACGAAGTGAAAGTGTCGTTCGAATGGATGACTGCAGTAGGCGCCGCCAAGGCGCAGTAACCTTACTACCCGGACAGCGGGATGGACTACAAATCTTGGCGGCGGCGCAGGCGTATCTGCTTCGTTGCTGTCTTGGTCAGAGGCCGCTGCGGGCATCTTCCCGCGTTCGCGCCTCGCATCTGCATCTGCGGCGCTCGCCATCATCTGTAGCCTATCCCGCCATCCGGGTAGTAAAGTCGATTTTGTTACTTGAAGCGGCAACCACCTTGTGGTTGCCGCTTTTGTTTACTCCGAATCAACAACAAGGCTCTGGACTGGATTGTGGTGAGCAGCAGGAGCCTCCCCTACTCTCGCAAGCGGACGGGGCGATTGTTCCGCTGACGCAGCAGTTCAGTCATTGCGCTTCGCATGGCAGCGGGATCGTTACGGTTCACAAGTGTCGTTTGTGGCACAGGACTGGAAGGCGAAATCCCCAGCCCGAGCCAAGCCTGGACGATGACGGGTTGAACTGACGGACGAGACTCCAACCCCACAGTGTAATCGTAATCTGCTGGAACGAGGTTTGAAGTCGAACGCAAGGATCGCTCGGCCACGCACCGGATGGCTGCGTAGGAATCGTCGAGCAGTTGGGCGAGCACCGGTGCGATCCAGTTGGTGCCGGACGCCTGGAGCGCTGGAGGCCAGCTCAGATGCCATGCAATCAACGCGCGCTGGCCGGCGTCTCCGGAAAGCGCGAGCCGAACGGCATCGGAAACCTCGGAGTTTGGTTCGGGAAGCCCAGGAGTGGGGTGACGGTAACGTTGAGCGAGTTGATTGGCGGTCCATCTCAACGTCTTGTCCAGATGACACAGGTTGCAGGCATTGGGCCGGCCAGTCGCCAATTCATCGGCAACTCGCGGGCTGCTGATTTGATGGCTGCGTATTGCCTTGAGCACGCCGTAGGTTGTATGGGGCATGTGGCAGTTGTAGCACTCGCTGCCGGATGATGCCGCCAGGTGTTGTGTGTGAGCCGTGAGTACGTCCGGTTTTGCGTAACGCTCATGGCATTGGGTGCAGGCGGTGTTTCCGGTGCGGTTTGCAGCGAGCAAGTCGTCGGGTTCACTCTTGTGCAGGGAATGGCACGAGAGGCAGGAGAATTCCTTCCCTTTGTAGCATGGTGACTCCAGCAATCCGTTGTACTCGCGGCCACTGACGCGCATCATGCCGTCGCTCCAGAAGAAGTCGCCGAGTATGTCGGGATTGCGCGTCAGGAAGTCGGCGAGCCCCGGCACGTTCGCGGCCCTGGCGGGATGGATGATCGGTGTTGTGCTTTCCAAATCGTCACCCGGGCGAAAGGTGAAACCGTGCTGACGCCAGTTTTCCGAGCGATCAATCCATTTCATCGAGTGGCAAAAGCCGCAGATCTGGGATGTGCGCACTGGATCGATTTTTTCTGGATGAACGATCTCAGACTGCAAAGTCCTCGCATCAACGACACGCGCCTGATCGCGTTCGGCGAGCCGGGCTTGTGAGTGGCGTTGACCAGGGCCGTGACAGGCTTCGCACGAGATTCCAAGTTCTCCAGCGCGAGTGTCCACGGTTCGGGTTGCGCCATCGACCCGCGGCTCGACACCCGTCGCGTGGCAACGGCTACAGACAACATTCCAAACTTCCGAGCGATGCACCGTGTCGGGAGGACGGATGAACGTGGAGTTACGCGGCACCCAGCGTTTTTCTGGGATGAGCCAGGTGAAGGGGAATCCGATCTGCGAATTACCTTCGTCGCCAGGCACCCAGAACACCTGCATGTGGTGTGATCCGGTTACCAAACCCATGCGCACGTCCAGTCCTTGAGGTGCCAATCCAGGCGAAGACGAGCGCAGGTGTTCCATCCGCACCCAGAACTCGTCGTTGGTTTGTCGGAGGGAGAACCGTGTTGTTTCGTTGGTCAGGACGATGTTGTGGAAGTTTGCCTGAACAGTCCCCTGCCCCGCTACTTGCGTCATCGTGCGGTGATAGGTTCGATGCCAGCTCGTGAATTGTTTTTCGTGGCAGGTACGGCATGATTGAGAGCCAACGTAACCTTCCGGTCCGCCTTCACGGGGAACATTTGCAGCTTGGCTGACGATCGTGAGATTGGTTGTCGTGAGTCGTTGCGAGCGTAGAGGCTGATCCCCTGACGGGGCGGGGATCGGAGGTTGCTCACGTGAGCAACTTGCGAGGCAGATGAACCAAGCGCCAGCCAGCAGGAATGCCAGCAAATGAATTGGAACATGCTTCTGCACAGCTTGAATTTCACAAACTCTAGCCCCGTGTGGATTGATCAGTCGAGTTTGGACTTCTCGCACCCCAGTCGATCCGGTGTCGAACACTATCGTCGCGTTATTCCGTGACGATCCGATAGAAGCCGCCGGCTGAATCCTTGGGTGGCACGAGGAAAGTCATTATCTGACCGCCGCCGATCTGCGTCGCCCCAACTGGCTGCCATGCGGGGTCATTGAGGTCGGGTTTGAATTCGACCCGGTACACACCGCCGATCTGGCTCGTCCACATGAGTTGAAGCGAACCGGTCAATGCGTCCACAACCGTGGTGAGTTGTGGAGCGAAGGTCTGCACTGGAGCGGCATTGGCAGCGCGTGGTGTAGGACGGGAGAGCCTTCGATATGAGCCTTCACCATCCGGGAATCTACCGGAAGTCATGTCCTGGCTTTGGGGCAGATAATCAACCGAATCGATCTCGACTCCAGCGGGATTGAAGAGGCCGATGAATTCGCCGTCGTTGCTCAATTTGAACGGCAGGTGCAATTCCGCCGCCGATGTCTGGTTGGTTTGCGCATCTGCCCACACCAGAAGGAATCCACGCGGCGGCACGGTGGTGCCCGGCGGGAAACTCCATTGAGTACGTTTCGTTCGATCGTTACTCAGGAAATAGCCACCGAGATTGACCGGAGTGGCGCTCTTGTTGAACAGCTCAATCCAGTCCTCGAACTGGCTATCGCCAGGATCTTGAATCGTGTGCTTGTTGGAGCTCATCCATTCGTTGATAAAAATGTTCCCGGACGCCGGATCGGGTTTGCCGGTTGAAGTGACGGAAACGATTTCGGGCGCTTCACCGACGAACGAAGCGTTTCGATCAAATGCGGCGAACTGAAGCGTCTGGTTGCCTGGAGGAACGATGACACGGATGGTCCAGTTGGTGATCGAGGTCCATGCTACGGGCCAGAATTCTCCATTGACAAGAATGGACGTGACACTGATCGGAGCGGTGCCGCCAACCACCAACGCTCCGGTTGTCGTGACGATGCCGGTGGAACTTGTGACGCGAAAGTCCGCGGCCACCCGGTTGAGTTGTCCAATCAGATAATTCCGACGGCTGTTGATGTACGTCTTGATCCCTGATGGGGACATCGGACTGGAGCCGGTGGTGCGGAAGGCTTGATAGCGGGCGTCGAGCAATGGAGCGGAGTTGGTCGCCACGAGAGGGCCGTTCACCGCGTCCTGCAAGGCGCGGTAATACGCACGGCGGAATGGCGCGTGCGTCATGAACTTGTTGAGCGCACCACCACCGAAGCTGAACACACTGGCGGTCGCGGACTCTGAGCTGAATGCAAAGTCAATGTCCCAGATGATCCAGCGCCAGCGGTCGTTCTCCGGTTTGTAAATGTACATGTTCTGCCCGCCGCCGTAGGCAAAGCTGTCGTTGTTGCCCACAAGGTGCTCGACGGCGACGGTCCGAATCCAATTCTCTGTGTCGATGCCCGCCTCGAGCTGCTGGGCGTAATTGGTGCCTGTGGCGCTCGTGAGCATGAGATCATGAAGAGCGAACATGTTTGTGTAATTGTTGATGTCGCCCGCATCGGACCGACGCGCCCAGTTCCACCGGTATCGCGCGAGCTTCTTCTTACCACCCGTGGTGGTGTAATTCCCAAAGTCCGCGCTATTCGGCTGGAAGACCGACGCGCGGTTGTCGAACTCAAACCAGAGCTGGATTTTATGGAGGTCGCCGTCGTTGGATTCGGGCCACCATTGTTCAACAAAGTCGCCATTGGCCTGTTGCATGTCGAGCATCAGAATGGGCGCACGGCGCACTCCATTGGCGAAGACATGCACCGGACGGGAGTAATTGAACGGAATACCCAGTTGATCCGCCAGCCAGTAGGCGGTGGACTCGTGCTGGACACTATTTTCACAGCAGCCATTGCCGGGTTCCATGAGATTAATGTCTGTTTCGCCAAGGATGGAGTTGTCCTCCGGAAAAACGAGGACGTAATCGCAGAAGCTGCCTACTGGAGAATTGTAACTCGGCGCATGGTAAGGGCTGCCGCTGTACTGCGCGCCGATGTTGTAGATCACGCGGTTGTTTCCATAAACAAACGTCGCGTCCAACGGGTCGTTCGAGAGCTGCTCGCGCTTGCTCCAGCGTGTAATGGTGTCGCGGGTGATCCAGAAATGGTAATTCCCGAAATTGCCCTTGCCGGTCGGCTCGCCAAAACGGACGAGGCATTCGCGGCGCGGAGCCTCGGACGGGAACGTCGCGGTTGCGGGCGTGTCGAAGTTGTCGGTCGCCTCGATGTAGTAAGCCAGCATTGCGTCCTGCGCTTGACCGGGAATCAGCGCAGTGAAGTAGCCCGCCCCGCGCGGCTCCATGGCGAGGCGGGTGTAATTCGTAGCCGGATCAAGGCGGTAATTGACGTAGAGGGCCGCCAACCCGTCGGGATCAGCAACCCGGGCTGACACGGTGATTTTCTGACTGACAGCGGGTAGTGCGGGAGAGTGAATGACATCCGTGATGGCGGGAGGAGCATTGACGAGCGCACGACTATTGGATTTTCCCGGTGTCCCGAGGTTGCGAGCCGTCGTGATGTTTCCGGTGGCTTCGAGCCAGTTGCCATGCATCCGCAGCAGGATGTACTGCGAGCCTTTCAACCAGCGGACTTTTGCCCGGATGGTGGCGGTTTGGTTTTGTGTGGGCCGACCAGCAGATGGAATTGGCACTCGCACACGGTTCGCGCCGGTATCTCCCCTGCCCGTTGCGCGCAGATGCATGCATGGACTGTTGTCGATGCCGCCAGCCGACTGCCATGTGGTGTAAACCTGATTTCCCTGTGGAACCCATCCCGCGAAGTCAGTGGTGAAACTGGCATTGGCGATCAGATTCGTGCTGCCGGGGCGGAACACCTCGACGTCATCAATCAGGCATTCACCTGCTCCCATGAGGAATATCTGAAGCGAATCAGCGGCTCCGTTGCCATTGTCGAGAACCCCCGTGTGCTCAATCGTCACCCAGTCGCTTCGGTTGGACTCATCACTGTCGGCCCAGTTTGGTGCCAGTCTGCCATCGGCGCGCGAGTCGATGCGCTCAAGACTGCTGCCGCCGCCCGCACTCCATTTTCCCCAACGTCCACCTGATTCATACGTCACTTCATCTGTCATCACGTGCAACACTTCGACTCCTGTGGCGTCGAGAGCCTCCTTTCGCAACAAACGAACATGGCCGCGACTGTTCTTGAGCGATCCGGAATAATTGCCCGCGCTGTTGGAATCATTGAGATGCGGATAGCCACCACGGAGATGAGGCAGATCCCTGGCGATGATGAGGAATCCATTTGCGGGGATTACCGCATTGGCTGCGAAGGTGAAGTCAATATCGCCGGAGAGCATCCATCCGCCAAGCGCAACTGTCTGCCCTGAGCGGTTGTAAAGTTCGACATACTCGTCGGCGTTTTCACCGGAGATTGGATCGAACATGATTTCATTGAGGATAACATTTGACTCGCGACGCAGGCTGTTCGACTCGCCAGGGCTCGGAGCATCAAGAGGACTGAACTCAGCGGCACCATCTGGAGTCCGTCCGAAGGCAAGACCGCGCGCCTGATCAGGATAACGGATCGCATCAATGATCCGTCCACCGACCGCTTCACGGAGCAGAAGCAGCCCTCCCTTGGGATTGATCGCGAAGCCGAGATTCTCCTGAGCGATGCTGATATGGCCTCCGGCGGCAATTGTGGCAGTGGCCGCAAAGTGAAACTTGTTGATTGCCGGATCGTCTGTCAGCGCGAGTGCAGCCAGGGACAGAGCCGATTCGGAATAGTTAAACAGCTCAACAAAGCGTGATTCACCGTCGCCTGACAGGGCAAGAAATTCGTTGATCAACAAGCCGGCGAACGGGCTCGTCGTCTTCTTCTCCTCCACTCCCGGGGATCCGCCGCGCTGATCACTCAAACTCCACGCCCGCGGATCCCGTTGCCCAAACGAAGGTCTCGCCAGCACGATCGAATGGCCCGTGCCATCCGCGCCAGCAGGCCACGGACTTTCATCCGAGTATCTCGTCTCCCACACCACCGCGCCCTGGCGATTCAGGATGCGGATGGTCCCTTTGCTGTTCGACAGCGATCCTGCGTAGCCATGAAGCCATTGGAGTCCATACATCTCCGCCAGATCAATCGGGGCGGCGCCAAGCACAAGAAAACTTCGCGCAGGCATCACGGTTCCTTGCGGGAACATGTAGTCCACCTCACCATTGATTCGGAATCCACTGATGTCTGTGAACCACGCCTCGCTGTTGTAAAGCTCGATGAACTCGAGGTTGCGACCATCCGCACGAAATGCTGGATGATACATGATTTCGGATACCACGAGGGGCCCTCGCCGGGTCGATGGACCGATGGGTTCAGCCACGCCTGAGAGTTGATCGCGATCAAGAGACTTGAAGCTGATACTGAATGACTGGCGGCTGCCGGGAAGAATCGTATTCGGAGTTGCAGCGCGATCCCGGACACCGCTGACAGTGAGCGTGTAGTTTACTCCCTGAGCGAGTGGACTGGTGGCAAGGATCACCGAGCGGCCATCCTCCAAAGGCCTCACTCGAACAATTTTCGCGCCGTGATCCAGTGCGTAGTTCAGCGCATTGCCGGCTGTCGTCGGATCAACAGCCTCTGAGAAATAAACCGTGAGAGTCTGAGGATCGCCGAGACTGCTCACGCTCGAAATGGCTGGAGGGGTTATGTCCGGCGTGACCGTGAGGCGGGCAGAAGCACTGGTAAGCGTTCCTTGGGGATTGGTCAGGAAAACTTGGAACGTGGAACCACTGTCTCCGAGCGTCACCGGACCGACCTGGTAAGTGGAATTCGTTCCCTCAGGAAGTGTCACTCCATCGCGCTGCCATCGAAATGTGAGGTTTAGAAATTTGTCAGGCCCGATGGTGAATGTCGCGGTCTGGCCTTCAACAACGGAGGTGTTCGCCGGCTGGGTGAGAATCTGCGGCGCGGCAAGTCCGTAGGGAATGAGATTGGTGCCACGAATTGGTTCGATGATCTGGCCATCCGGCAGTTGCCATCGCACGGCCAGGTTGTCGCCACCGCCGCCTTCCTTCTGCAAAGCTTCGATGTAGTATTGCTTGCCTGCTTCGAGCGCGATGGTCGCGGATTTCTGCTCGGTGGGATACTTGTCCCACTGGCGCGAGTTGGTCCAAACGGCAACTTGCGCGATGCGCCTCCGGCGGGCGGGAGTATCGTCACTGCTTAAGAAAAGTGCGCCCTGGTCGTCACTCGCGATCCAGAAGACGTAATCGCCAGTCTGCGGCGGAACGAGCAGAGCCCGCATCCGCTGGCCGTAATTGTCCGAGAACTGTGCAGGCGATTCAAAATCAATCTCGATCGTTTCCTGAGTGGGGCGTGATGGGAATGCCGTGTTATTCGTCAACGAGGCAAGATCGGAGCCGCCGATGTTTTCAAAAACCTGGCGGAGCACCCCGTTATTTTGGGCTGTTGATTGACTTGAGACCAGGCAACACGCGCAGAGAATGAGGAAGCGGAAAAACGCGGCAAAATTCAACAGGAGAGTATTTGTCATTCAGATTACGGTAGTCATTCGAGTTTAAGGCAACCTGAAATGCAAGACTTGGAGAAAGCGTGCCTATCCGGGCGCTAACCTGCATGGGGAAAGGAGAGCAGGCTTCCACGCTCTGATGATGTGGTGGTGAGCCTTTGAGCCGGTCTGATTGAGATCTCCGGCTGAGGCTGGAAATGCCATGTTGATTTGCAGGTAAAGATACACACTCCTCAATCAAGGGCATTGAGCAGATGCACCCGTCGCACAATTCATCGGGCAATTCTACTTGAACGGCGGAAGGTCGCTGCTTAACTTGCAGCCGCTTTTGCCAGGGCCCATGGAATGCGGACTGAGGAACCCCGCCAGGGCAGGAATGCAGCAACGGTACTTTGCTCCGCATCCGCCGTGGTCACCCTGGCTTTTTTGATTTTGCAGGCGGTTGATAGAACTCAGACCGGGCAAGGCGCGGGATGGCCACTGGTCCAAAGCTCTCCCCGCCTGGTTTGGCGTCCAGATGAGTTACCAGGTCATAGCTCGGAAGTATCGTCCGCAGCGTTTCAGCGATGTGGTGGGGCAGGAGCACGTCACACAAACGCTGGCCAATGCCATTCTTCAGAAGCGGATTGCCCACGCGTATCTGTTCGTCGGGCCGCGCGGCACCGGTAAGACCACGCTTGCTCGTATCTTCGCCAAGTGTCTTCGATGCGAGAAAGGCCCGACTCCCGAGCCTTGCGATGAATGTTCCGAATGCCGGGCCATAACCGTCGGGAACAGCATGGACATGCTGGAATTCGATGCCGCCTCAAACACCCAGGTCGAGAAGATCCGCGACATCATCATCGATCACGTCAAGTACGCGCCTTCGAGCGGCTCAGTGAAGCTCTACCTGGTCGATGAAGTTCACATGCTGTCGAACTCGTCCTTCAATGCGCTGCTGAAGACCCTGGAGGAACCGCCGGCACACGTGAAATTTCTCTTCGCGACGACGGACCCGGAGAAGGTTCCGGCTACGATTCTATCACGCTGCCAAAGGTTCGACCTGCGGCGGATCCCCTCGAAACTCATCGTGACGCACCTTGCCTACATCGCGAAAGCGGAAGGCGTGAGGATCGACGAGGCAGCTTTGCATGCGATTGCGCGCGGGGCGGAAGGCGGGATGCGCGACGCGGAATCCACGCTGGATCAATTGATCAGCTTTTGCGGTGAACAAATCGTGGAGAACGACGTGCTCTCGATGTTCGGCCTCGCCGCGCGCGGACAAATTCTATCACTGGTTCGAGCCATCCTGGACGGCGACGTCTCGGCGACGCTTCAGGATCTCAATGAGCTGGCGAAGAATGGCAAGGATCTCGGACGGCTGCTGGGCGATCTGCTTTCGCACTGTCGGAACCTTCTTTTGTACGTTGTCTCGAAGGGGGATCTAAGTTTGGTGGAAGTTTCAGAAGCAGAAGCCACGGCTCTGGCGGAGCAATCGCCACTGACCAGTCTCGAGGCCATGACGCGGATTTTGGACGTGTTCACAGAATGCGAGCGACGACTGCGCGAGGCGGCATCCAAGAAGATTCTGATCGAGGTGGCGCTGCTGAAGGCGATCGAGGCCCGACACGCTGTTTCGTTGGATGTGGTTCTGAGGAAGCTGCAGAGTTTGAAGGAGGGCCGGGTAGCGACTGCTGTTGGCGGCGACGCGGGAGCCTCGGCGCAAGCAGCAGCCCATGTACCGCCACCCTCGGTTGTGGCCGCACCTCGACCGGCCCGGGCTTCTGCTCCGCCAGTTCCCGAGGCTCCCGCACTTCGTGAGAGCCCGCCCCCGGCGGCCAAGGCCCCCGACGTTCCAGCGGCAGCACCTGTTCCATCGGCACCTCCTTCCCCGGCAGGTGATGTTCCTCGCGATCTTGAAACGCTTTGGACATCGATCATCGAGGCGGTTGCGAAGGTCAGTCCATTTGCGAAATCGTATCTCATCGAGGCGCATCCGGTGTCGCTGGCGAAGAATGTGTTCACGATCGGATTTGATCCCGAGTTCGCGGAGCACCTGGGATTGGTGGATAATTCCAAGACCCGCACTTTGCTCCATACAAAGCTCAAAGAACTCGGTTGTGGCGATGTTCAGGTGAAATTTATCAAGGCAGAGGCCCCTGCGGGACGTGTACGGCCAGTCATGCCCGAACCTGCCAGGGCAAACCAATCATCTACCCTGGCGTCCGCGCCGTCGGTCACCCGGCCGGCCGGAGCAACGGCCGAAGAACCGAAGAAAGAAAAGCCGCAGCCGATCCAGCTCAACAAGGAAGATTTTAAGAATGACCCTCTAATCAAACAGGCACTAGAAATCTTCAAAGGCACTATCGTCGAAGTCCGGGCTTGACGCTCGGCCCAAAGTCTCCGAACAAATCCCTCAGAATATGTCCAGCATTGGAAAACTCATGAAGCAGGCCGCCAAGATTCAGCGGCAGATGGAAGATACGCAAAACCAGCTCGCCAGTCGCACGGTGGAAGCCACCAGCGGTGGCGGCGCGGTCCACGTGGTGGCCAAGTGCGACGGATCCCTCGCCTCCATCAAGATTGATCCCCAGGCGGTGAATCCAGCGGAGGTCGATCTATTGCAGGATTTGATCCTCACCGCTTGCAATAACGCCCTGGGCCAGGCCAAGGAAATTTCAAACAACGAGATGGGCAAGGTCACTTCAGGATTTAACATCCCGGGGCTGACGTGAGGCGTCCTGGCGCCTTGATTACGTCGCCATTTTCGACTCCGTCCGGGATTGCTTTTCGATGAGAGTTGTCGCTCCCACCCTCGCGCCGTTGTTCGTTTACTGACCATGGCGACGTTGCCCGAACCGATTACCCGGCTGATCGCCGCATTGAGCCGGCTACCAGGTATTGGCCCTCGCTCGTCGGAACGCGTCACGTTGCATCTGGTTCAAAGCGATCCAGCCCTCGTTCGAGAGCTGGCTGATGCGCTGCTCTCGGCGCGGGAGAAAATCACTCACTGCGAGCGCTGCGGCGCGTTGACCGAGAACCAGCCTTGCTCCATCTGCGCGGATGCTCGTCGCGATTCATCATTGCTCTGCCTCGTGGAACGACCGGTCGATATTCTTAGCATCGAAAAAGCCCAGAGCTATCGCGGCAAATATCACGTCCTCGGTGGTAAAATTTCCCCGCTCAACGGCGTCGGGCCGGAGGATCTGCGAATCGGGCAATTAGAGGCGCGGCTGAAACCGGAGGGAGTGCGCGAAGTCATCATTGCGCTGCCGTCCGATGTGGAGGGAGACGCGACAAGCTACTACTTGGCGAAGCTGCTGGCCGGGCGTGGTGTGGCGGCCACACGGATCGCGCATGGGCTGCCCGTCGGTGGCGGGCTTGAGTTCGCGGACGGCCTCACGCTGGGGCGGGCGATCGAAGGAAGAAGGCCGATGGAGTGACCAGGCCTGGAATCATGATTCGTAACCGGGGAGAGCAAATATGAAACCCACGTCCGTTGTCTTTGATTTGGGAAAAGTTCTCCTGCATTTCGATTACGGGATTGCCGCGGAGAAGTTCCAGAAACGATGCCGGCTATCCACCTGCGACATTCGGGCCGTCATAGATCAATCACCATTGCTGCACGGTTTCGAGACCGGCCGGTTGAGCACCGGGGAATTTTTCTCCGAGCTGTGCCGGGCGACTGATTTTATCGGAGACGTTGCCGAGTTCATCGACATCTTCTGCAATGTGTTTACACCGATCGAGCCGATGATCGAGTTGCACGCGGAACTTCGCCGCCGCGGCGTGCCGACGTTCATCTTCTCGAACACGAATTTCCTCCAGGCAGACCACATTCGCAGGAATTACCCATTCTTCGCGAACTTCGATGGTTATGTCCTTTCCTGCGAGCACGGCGTGATGAAACCCGATGCGCGGCTCTATGAAGTGGTGGAGCGGATGACTGGCAGACACCACGGCGAGTTGCTCTATATCGATGACCGCCCGGAGAACGTCGCCACGGGGAAGGAACGTGGCTGGCAAGCGATCCTTCACGCAGACCCTTCGAAAACGATTTCTCTCGTTCAAGAGCATCTCTTCCACCTCCGGTAATATTCTGATCTGGACGATACGATGGCCCAGTTAGTCCGCAGGTGAGAAAGGGCGAACAGTAGTAGAGGGGATTTGCTCCCCTGCCCCATTTCTCCATTTCTCCTTTTCTCCTTTTCTCCTTTTCGTCGGGGACGTCATCCGCCAGTTCCATCACGTAGTGAAAATGGCTGTCATCCGCCGCGCGGCCGACGTGGAGGATCGCCACCTGGCTCGGATCGGAGCGGAAGACCGGCTCAAACTTTCGGATGCCTCCAAACTCGCGCTCGAACGGTCGTGGGTAATCGCCAAAGGCGTCGCGCCGGACGATCTTCACCGCGCGGAATTCCCCGAGCACCGTGCGCGCAGCCACACTTCGCCATACGCGCCCGCGCCAATGCGCCGCAGCAATTCGTGGTCGGGGATGTGAGGAACTGAAGTCGAGCGCAGTGCTTCGTGCGCGTTTGGTTGCGTGAGCATGGTCGTTGACGCAAGGCGCAGATCAGCGCAGGGATGGATCGGAATTACCTTTGCCTCGGACATCAATCGAAATGTAGCACGACGGGCCGCTGCTCGTAGAATAATTTTACTGTGCCTTCCCGATGAATGTTTTGAGGCACATGCATCACTCTTGAGCACTTTCCTTCCGGATGCGGGTGAAAGTCGCAGGCAGTCGGTGTGAGTCAGGCTTCCAACCTGACGGTTCGCGGGGCATCCCTGCCCCGTGTTCCCAAGGGCGCGCTTCTGCCGCGCGGTGGCGAGATGATCACCGGCGGCGCAAATTGCCGGGCTCAAACTTAGGATGGCTTGCAAATGAATGTCGGCGCTGGGATCATGAACTCATGAAACAATCGGGATTTCGATTGAAACTCACGGCGGTTTTCCAGGAACCGCCGGAGGGTGGCTACACCTGCGGCTTTGAGGAGTTGCCGGACGTTTTTTCGGAAATTGAAACCATCAAGGAAGCAAAAGCGAACCTGTTGGATGCGTTGAAACTCGTATTGGCGTAACCCCGCGACGAAGCGCGCAAGAGAAGAACTAGCAAAGTCGTGATGCGTGAGGAGATGGAACTGGCCGCGTTGTGAAACTGCGCGGCCTGGATCGTCACATGAAGGGCCACGGCTGCCGTTTTGAGCGCGAGAGCAGCAACCACACCCTTTGGAAGAATCCAGCCACCGGAAAAGTTGCACCGGTGCCCCAACACCGGGAAGTGAAGGAAGGAACTGCACGCGCAGTTTGCGCTCAACAACGCATTCCCAAACCTTAGAGCCTGTCTGCCGTTACTGATGAATCGGCTGTTCCGCACGCATGAGTTTTACTTCACGGAGCAGGGTTTGGAAACGAAGATCACATCGAGCTTCGCTGTAGCATGGCATCACGGGAAAATTTCCGAGCCGACCCTCGCGGCGATCCACTGCTTCCCGGAACCACCGCAATCCTTCATCCAGTTCTCCGGCGCGGAATGCCGCTGCCGCCATGTGTCGTACCGAGACCGGCTCAATCATTGCAGGCAGTCGGTGTGAGTTATGCTTCCAGCCTGACGGTTCGCGGGGCATCCTTGCCTCGTGTTCCCAAGGGCGCGCTTGCCTTGGTACCGGCAGCAGGATGCTGCCGGTACCATCAGGCTGGAAGCCGACCCACTGACATCACCGCGGCTCGCATCGCATTGACCAGCTCTTCCAATCGAACTCGCTCTTTCCGTCCGGTTTGACGACGGAGAGTCACAGAAATGGACCCCAAAATTAAGACCAGTAGTTAAGCTAGGCTTTCCGAGGTCTGCTCAAGATGAGAAAGAGCAGATCGATGAAACGAAAACGCAAACAGTACAGTGGCGCCTTCAAAGCCAGGATCGGCCTGGAGGCGATGATGGGGA
>SIBF01000049.1 GCA_009695275.1 Pedosphaera sp.
CTCCTGCGCCTCCCGCTTCAAGGTCACTCGCCCCACTTCCCACGGCCCACTCAATCCCAAAAGCTGCTGATAAAGTTGCATGTCTTGCATCCGCTTAACCTGATTTCACTCAATGAAAATCCCAACGCTAAAGTTTGAAGAACCTGGAACTGATAGGAGTTTGCTTTGACGCTTCGTGGTTCAAGGGAGAATTGCTTTCGTGCCGGATGTGTTCTCATCAAGATTCTTCCTGCGGGAGCAGATGTCAATCACGGCTTCCGGTTTTTTTCACTGGTTCGGCAAGGGCGCGTCCGGTTCAGCGGGAGGACGGGTGGTCGCCGGAGGGAATTCAGGGAGGAACGGAGCGGCTGTGACCGTTGCGGGCCACACCCCAATACCGACCCGCTGGCCAGGCCGGCGGAAAAATCACTCGGGCAGGTGGTCCGTCCTCAATCGGTGAGGACGTTTTCATAATCAGGCATGGGATCCACGTCGTCGCAGGGTTAGCGGGTCCAAGGCCCGGCGTCCGCAGCCGGAGGGGCGCGGGCCGGGGCCAGCGGCGGGGTGCCGTTCCACTGGCCAAAGTGGCGGAGGATTTTTTCGATCACGACGCGCTGGTCAATGACGGCGATGATGCGCGTCGGATTCTGATACTTTGGGCAGAGCGAAGGGCGAACGATCAGTGTGCCAGACCTGCAGGATGAGGTCGCGCCATTTTCTGGAAGGGAGTTTGGCTGGCCGGGCGGCAGCACGGCGGGTTCATGAGTTCCGGCATTTGACTGCCAGCGACTCATTTCGGGAGGGAGCATTTCGCCGCTTACGGCAACGTGAATTGCACGGCATTTTCCCGGCATGAAAACCGCCAGCGTCCAGCAGGTGCCGGAACAGTGGGCCAAGATTTCGCGCTGGCTCGCTGCCGGAGAAGAAGTCGAGGTCACTCAGCAGGATCAAGTCGTCGCGAAACTCGTCCTCGTCTTGCGCCCGCAGCCGGATTTTCTGGCGCGAGCCAAAGCCGTCTGGGGCGACCAGCCGCCCGGCGAGCCGTTGAGTGCGTTGGTCAATGACGCGCGCGGAGGCGAGTCGTGACCTGTCTGGACACCGGCTGCCTCGTCAAACTTTACTACCCGCAGATGGACAGTCCCCGGGTCATCGCGCTCGTTCGGGGCCGGCCGATTTTCTTCACGCCACTGCACGAGTTGAAAATGACCAACGCCCTGCAACTCAAAGTTTCCTCCAAGAGCGCCACGGCAGTTCAAACCACGGCGGCCCGTGCGCTTGTCGCTGCGGATTTGCAATCGGGAGTCCTCGTCTTCACGGACGGTCAATGGAAGGAAGCCTTTGCCGCGAAGGGGTCGCTACCGGAGGACGTGAATTGCGCGGTGAACAGCGGTTATCTGTTGGGCTTTCTAGAGTCTGTCCCGGAGGTGGAGGTGTCGGCGAAGTTGAAGGAACCACAGACAGCCCGGAGGAGATTTGAAGATGTCCTGAAGAACGCGGAGCAAGCCGACGTGTTGGTTCTGCTGTATCGAGGATCTGCGAAGAGGCCGTTCACGCCTTATTCGCGTCAAGACCTCGAAGACGTGATGGTCAGGTCCTTCGTGAGAAGAGCGGTGAATGTGCAGGCTCATCCGCAAGACCGGGATGTTCATCGCGGAGTTCGATATTCAATTCGCTCATGGAGTTTCATTCAGTTCCAGCCGGAAACAGATTTGGAAAGTAATGGCCGGCGGCTTGTGCCGGAAAGCCGAGGCGGATGACGCCCTTCGGCGAATCAGAGAGGATGAGGCGGCGTGTGAGCAGTTCGCCCGTGATGGTCTGCCCGGTGCGTGGCGATACGCCAGCAATGCGGGCCACATCGCCACGTGGGATTTCGCCGCGATGAAAAATGTCGCGGAGCACCAGTGCCGCGCCGGAGGGAAGTTCGCCGGTGGATTCGTGACGTTGCGCGAACCCGGCGATGCGCCGCGCCATGCCATCGAGGTCGAGCAGTTCGCGCATGAAGTCGAGCTGGTCGAGCCCGGTGCGGAGCGTGAATTCGCAGAACGCGGCGAGCCGACGGTCGGAGAGATAGCCGCGTCCGTCGAGGTCGTTCAGGCGCTTCTCGTCGGCATTGGCGAGGGCGGCGCGGTAGTCTGTCTGGTGGCGGGCGAAGCCGTGCGAGAGTGTCCAGAGTCCGTCGGCGTCGGCCTCGGCTTTGCGCAGCCAGGCGTGGGTGAAGAGACGGGTGACGCGCCCGTTGCCGTCCAGAAAAGGATGAATCCATGCGAGCCGATGGTGCGCGGCGGCGGCGGCGAGAAAACCTTGCTGCGTCGTTTGCACGAGCGGGCCATAAAATTCGGCGAAGCGACGCAGGAATTTGTCGAGATGCTTGCTCGCAGGCGGGACGTGATGGCCGACGCTGACTTCGGCAGCGCGGAATTCGCCCGGTTTCACGGGATGTTTCTTTCCGTCGTGGCCCTCGACCTGACGGAGCGAGGCGGGCAGACGTTCGTAGAATTCGCGGTGAATCTGGCGGAGAAATTCGGCGGAACAGATTTGCGCGGCGGACATTTTGTCCACGGCGGCTTCCATCCAGTCCTGCGTTTCAACGTGGGCGAGGTGAAGTTGCTGAAGTGCGCGGCGTTTGGTGTCGGAGGAGAATTTGTGGGCGAGCGCGGCATCAATGTCGCGCGGCATGGTGCGATGGCCTTCGATGAGGTTGGAGTAGTAGCTGTTCATCGAGCGAACGAGCGCGGTCACGCTGCGGCGCGTGACAGGTTGCAGCGTGCCGCGCAGCCGCTCGGCGCGACGGAGCAATTCGAGGCCGAGCGCGGCGAGCCGTCCGTCCCGGTCTTCAGGCAGGAGTGGCTCGAAGTCGGCGGGATTGTCGAACAGGCGTCGCAAGGCCATATTGTTGCCGATACTATTGCCGATGTTGGGATCAATGAAAAGCCTTGTTTTACAGTATTGGAGCCGGAGTATCCGTTGAATTGGAAGGCAGGTTTTGCCGATGCGATTTGAGCCTGCAAAACACCAGACGAGCGCCATCAACTCAATTCAAACCCACGCGACGGGCGAGGTCACGGGCTTCATCGCCTCGACGGTCGGCAAGGGCGAGCCCATGACCGTCATCGGCGCGGACCCGATTCGCACCGGGGTCGATGCCAAGTGTCTCCATCAGGCGCTCAATGCCCGAGGCACGACGGGTGTGGCCAACCTCCTGTGGCAACTCAATGAATTTATGGCAGCGCCCGTGGTTCCACACCCAGCAGATGTCGAACGAAGAAGTCAGCCCGCCTTCGCCTGCCATAGGGACTTTCCGCTGAACCATGGCCGGCGCCGGGGATGATGAGCAGATCAAAATCTTTGTCCGCTTTGACGAGCGCATTGGCGACTTGCATGGTCGAGGCTGGATCGACGTTGCGATCCAATTCTCCCACGGTCAACAGGAGTTTCCCCTGGAGCCGGTGCGCCTGGGTCACATTCGATTGCTCGGCATAGTGTGGTCCGACAGGCCAGCCCATCCATTGTTCGTTCCACCAGATTTTGTCCATGCGGTTGTCGTGGCAGCCGCAGTCGCTGACGGCCACTTTGTAAAAATCCCCGTGAGCAAGCAGAGCGCGAGTGGAGCTTTGCCCGCCCGCGCTGCCGCCGTAAATGCCGACGCGGTTGAGATCCATGCAAGTGTAGGTGGCCGCGGCGGCTTTGATCCAGGAGATGCGATCCGGGAATCCGCTGTCGCCGATATTCTGCCAGCAGACATCGTGGAACTTCTTGGATCGATTGCTGGTGCCCATGCCATCGATTTGCACGACAATGAATCCGAGTTCCGCCATTTCCATGGCCCAGCCGCCCTGAACGGGCGCGAAGCCTTTCGGCACATGGGAATCATGCGGGCCGGCGTAGATATACTCGATCACGGGATATTTCTTCGCGGGATCGAAGTTCGACGGACGGTAGATGACGCCGTAGATGTCAGTGACGCCGTCGCGGCCTTTTGCGGTAAAGCGCTCCGGCGCGCGCCAGCCAGTCTTGAGCAACTTACTCCAGTCGGCACGTTCGAGTTCGGTGATGAGTTTGCCGGAGTCAGCCTGGCGGAGTTCATGCACTGGCGCGTTGTCCACGCGGGATGAAGAATCGACCATGAAGCGATTGTCCGGTGACCATTGCAGGGCGTGCGTGCCGTCGCCTTCGGTCAGAACCTTGAGATCTGAGCCGTCGAAGTCCACGCGGCAAAAGTGGACGTGGTAGGGGTCCTGGCCGGGAATGACGCCTCCAGCCCTGAACCAGATTTTTCGCGTCATGTCATCGACGCGATCCACTCCGCGTACGACCCATTCGCCCTTCGTGATCTGGTTCTTCACGCGGCCCGTCGCAGAGTCGTAGAGGTACAGATGATTCCAGCCGTCGCGTTCGGACATCCAGATCAGCTCGCGCGAGGCATCCATCCAGTGACTGAACTGTTTGCCGGAATAATCCACGAAGGTTTCCGAGCGTTCGTCCACGATCGCTGAGGGCTCGCCGGTGTCCGCGTTGACGGCAATGACTCTCAGCACCTGATGCCCGCGCTGGTTGTAAACGAATGTGAATCTCGAGGAGTTGGTGAACCATCGAATCTCCATGCGTCCCGATTCGGTGAAGGGGTTTTGGAAGAGGTCTTCCTTGATCGGAGTCCCTTTCCGAGTAGTGACATCGAAGAGAACGGGATGCGGGTGCGGCAGTTTGTCGCCGGGTTTGAAGTAATCGTAGGTATGAACCAACGGCTGCACCTGTTGTGATGGCGAGGATTCGACAAGGGTCACTTTGTGCGGAGCAACTGCGGTGACTCGGACGCCCACGAGCTTGGTGGAGTCTGGAGACCATGAGAGTTCTTCCGAGTAAGCCTCGCCAAGGCCGCCGTCGTGACTCAGTTGTGTTTCCTTCCCGGTCTCGCGTTCACGGACGACGACCTGGTGATCGCGAATGAAGGAGATCCACTTCTTGTCCGGCGATGCGTTGCCGGATGCTGCATCGGACTCAGGTCTGCGACGCGAGGATCTGCGGGTCGAATTCTCTCCTATCTCGGCCACGGTTGTCAGTTCCCTGGCCATGAAGCGGCCCATCTCCCGGCCTTCGCGAGTTTCGACCAGCCAGACGTGTCCAGCGAATGTGTGCTGGGATTTGCGTTCACCAGCACCGAGTCTCCCGTAGCTTTGCCGCTTGCCATCCGTGTCGAGCCAGAAGATTTCGACACCTCCCATCGTTTGATTGGCAAAGACTATTGTGGTCTCGGCTCCGGTGCGTTTGCTGGCGCGGAGGGACTCGTCTGATTCGAGCTTCAAAGCGGAATCTTTGCTTTCCCGAAGTTCGTAGGTGGACGCATCGCACCGCCATGATTTGCCTTCGTTTGCGAAGGTGAAGCTCTTGATATCTTCAGCGAATCGCAGGTTGGAAATGGGAAGGTTATCGGGACGGGCTTCCTTGCCTGAGGATGCTGTGAGAGCCGTCGCGAGCTTTGCGTGATCGAACGCGGGGCGTTTGGCACCAGTGGCAGTGTCAACAAGGATGAACTCAGAACGCTCGGAGGGAAGTTCGCGACGGTACCACAGATGCGATGAGTTGGTCAGCCAACTGACGTCGAGCTTGAGATTATGAACCTTGTTCTCCGTGTTCTTGCGCAGATTGAAGGCGCGTTCGTAATCAGACTTCGAGCCCTGGCCAAACGCGTCTGACCCAAGCCAGAACCAGAGGAGCAGGACGAGAGTGTGCCAGGAGCCGATTGAAATTCGTGGACTGTACGAAGGAGCGCTGAACACTCTTCGGCCTGCTCGACAGCCTGCCGAGCGATGCCCGCCTCTGCGGTTCAAAGACGGAGGAAAGTTCCAGTGTTGGACGCGAGGTGTCGTCCTGAACCTGCTGGCGACAAAGTGGCTGGGCAGCTTCAGCAAAGAGGTTTGGAGGACACAGAGATGGGTGCCGGGTCTTTCTTTAGTGTTCTTCCCATCTACGGGCTGAAGTCGGTGGTTCAAATGCGTCGAAGTTTTCACGCGTAGCGATCTGGGTTTAGCAGGCGGATATCGATGGACGGCTTCTCGCCGGATAGAATTGCGGAAATGATTTTGCCGGTGATTGGGCCAAGGCTAAGGCCCATCATCGCGTGACCGGTGGCGATGATAAGATTGGAATACTTCGACGTGCGTCCAAGATACGGCAGACCATCCGGTGAGCACGGACGAAGCCCACTCCAGGGCTGAATGCCAGTGAAGTCGTCAGGCGTAAACTTCGGGAAATACTGCGGCACGGACTTGATGATGCCTTGCACGCGCACGGGATTGATGTCCTCGTTAAGCCCGGCAATTTCCATCGTACCGCCGAATCGAAGCGTGCTGCCCATCGGCGTCACCGCCACGCGCGCTTCGGTGAAGATGGAACAAAGCTGCGGCAGCTCGCGTGGTTTGGTGATCGTAAGGCTGTAGCCTTTGCCGGCTTGCATGGGGAGCTTGAGCTTGAGTTCCTGAGCGATCAGCGGAGACCATGAACCGCCCGCAATCACAAATTCGTCTGCGATCATTTCGTAAGAACCCTCGATCACGACACCGCGGATGCGCCTGTCGTGTTCGAGATGCCAGTTGGACATGTCCGAGTTCCAGACAAACTTCACGCCCAGCCTGGCACACTGCTGCTTCAGCTCGAACATGAAACGATGCGGCGAGAGATGGCAGTCCTTGGGAAAGTAAACGCCACCGGCGACATCCATCGTCACGCTCGGATCCAGCCTGGCGACGGCCTTGGCATCGAGCACTTCGGCTGGCACGCCGAGTTCGTTGGATTGCCGGGCATAGGCCGCTTCGTGATCGAGCGATTCCTGAGTTTGGCACAACATGACAAGCCCCTTCTTCACAAGGTCGAACTTGTTGTCGGTAAACTCGGACAGTTCCTCGAAGCAGCTGCGACTTGCAAAGCTCAGGTCTCTGATCAATGGCGCACTGCGTTTCACATGGCTTGCGTTCGCCGCACGCATGAACTTCCAAGCCCATGACATCAGTTCCCAGTTCAGCCGTGGCTTGATGTAGAAGGGTGATTCTGGATTCCACATCCATTTCAACCCGAGCGCGACCATGCCCGGTGCCGCGAGCGGCACAAAATGGCTGGGGACGATCATGCCGGCGTTGCCGTGAGAACAACCCTCGTGCCCCGCAGGATTGCGATCGATAACAGTTACCTGATGTCCGCGCCTGGCGCAGTAGTAGGCGGTCGAGAGGCCAATGACTCCGCCACCGATGATGAGGATGGATTTTTCTGACATCGTTAAAAGTGAGGGTCACCCGAGGATTTGAGGAGGTCTAGGATTGGAGTTCAGAGAATTCATTGTTTACTCGATTTGATGCCGACCAATCGGACCTCCAGCGATGTGCGGTTGAAATTCAGAATCAGCCCAACCTCAGCCCCGAGTAATCGAAGGTATGTGCGAACGATCGCGAGGTCTGCGGCGGTGATGCTCCGACGCAACGCGAGTACCTTGAGAACGAACTTTCCTTCCACCAATAAACATCGGCACGTCTGCTGACCCAGATTGCCATCTTCTGATTGAACCTCAGCCACAGGATTCAAGACGCACTCCGTGCCACTGTTCCGCAACGCCGCAGACAGCAAGCCCGCATACGTTGTGTCGCGATAACCGGGACCAAACTCGCCTAACACCCCTGTCACGCCTGCGCAAACTCGCTCCAGCAGCTTCCCGTGCTCCGGCTGAGTTGGCGCATCGGTCAGCATCGAAGCAAGGTCACGACATGGAACACTGGGTTCGACGAACTCGATCCGCCGATAGCTCAAGCTCTCCTTTCCAAAATCGAACAGAAGGCCAACGCGAATCTTCCAGAACTTCAAATAGCAGATGAGTTGCAGGAAATGTTCACCAGCAAAGGCGCCGGTCAGGCACTTCAACTCCGTGACGAGCTTCTCTGGAAAGACAATATCCGGCTCGAATACGTCAGCCACCATCCCGCAGTAAGCCAGCTCACGCCGCGGACGTGACAAATAATCGAGCCGATCCCCAGTGAGCTTCCGTTCAAACAACGCATGGTAGAACCTCTCGTCCAAGCCTGGTCCCAGTTCACGATGCACCTCCATCGCCTTCCCAATAATCTGGTATGAAAACGCGTCGTTCATGAGCAATTGCCTCCATTCCATCGGAACGTTCCAAACAGATACCCGGGAATTAAGGGCGGACGGGGATTCATCATTTTGAATCCTTGTCCGCCCCAAATCCCAGGGAAACAATTCCCTCGAACCGCTGGCGAATCTGATCCGCCGATCCGATGGTCAACCACACGTCGTAATCGAACCCAAGGCCCGGGGTGACGGCGAAGCTCTTGAGAGGCGCGAAGTAGGAGCAAGAGCCGTGTTCACGTTGGCCGTCGCCGAAGCGGTAGCATGTTAACGCGTCGGCGACGGGCACGAGTGCGCCGATGCCGAAGTTGTTCGTGTTCACATAGGCCGCCCAATGCTCGGTGAACTTTCGAGATTCGTTCGGCCAGCCGGGTTTTGAACGGGTGATCGGCCCGCCTTTCCACGTGTTCGTGCCCTCGTAAACCAGCAGCGTGTCGAACTGCGGTTCTACGAACACCGCTGGCAATTCCTGCGAGGTCTTCGGATGCGCGTTTGTGCCGGAGTAAGTCATCTTGAACTTCACGTGGGCCAGCTTCCCGGTAAGCGCGATCCACTGCTCGAAGATCACGTCTGGCAGGTCTACGCCAGTCGCCCAATGTTTTGCCATTGTCTTCGCATAGAGCGAAGTGTGGTCCGCTTTCAGTTCGAGGACATGCGCGGGCTCATGCTTCCAGCCCCCGCCCTGCACCGGATTCCAGCGCCAGGGTTGCTTGTTCCAGAGCGAACCGTCCTCGGCACCGTAGTAGGACTGTTGCACCAAACGCCCGCGATCCCAGTGATTGATCACGTTCTCGCCAGCCGCGCTCAAAGCCAGATACGCGATGCCCGCGCCGGACGACTTCTTGACTCCAAGCCGCAACTCTCCGTTGTCAATGAACACGAAATCGTTGGTGGCACGTTCGGTGGGAGTGGCGGCTGGCGCGGAAAATCCAAATTCCAAGCAGCAAGCTCCGAAGATCATCCAGACAACTATCACCAAACCTCCGATCGAATTTAACCTGATGTTCGCCCCATGGTCCGGAGCTTGGAGTCTGATATCACTTTCGAGATGGGGGCTTGGAGTTTTGGGTTTCATTTCACCTCTCGCACTGCCGCGTCCATCTGTCTCCGCCATTCCAGAGCTCGGGCGCGGCCGGCGTCATCGGTCTTGGCCAGGTTCACGCGTGACGGTTGGAAAGTTTCATAAAGCGCGCGATGCGCCGCGGGATTGAAGTGCAAATTCAGCGAGTTGGTCTGAGCTCCGACGTCAGCGCGCCAGCGGGCGAGCATGCCCGCCATTCGAACCGCACGCTTCCCCTCCGTGCCCGTCAGGTTGGTCGTCTCGCCTATGTCTCGCGCCAGATTGAACAGCTCCAGGTGTCCGTCCTCGTAGTGTTCGATCAATTTCCAATCTCCCTCGCGTATGGCGCCGGCCGGCTGGCTGCCTTGATTTGTGTAGTGCGGAAAGTGCCAGTAGAACCGGCGCTTGCCTCCTTTGTTCCGTCCGGTCAGAAGGCCGAAAAAGCTCTCACCATCAATCCCCCTGGAGCGCGGCAGTTCCGCGCAATCCAGCAGTGTCGGCAACCAATCGGTATTGATGACTGGTGCGTCCACGACGCGCCCTGCGGGAATCTTTCCCGGCCAACGCGCGATGAGCGGGATGCGCAAACCGCCTTCGTAAAGGAAGCCTTTCCCGGCCCGAAACGGAGCGTTGTGGGTGATGGTCGCGTGCGGACCCTCGGGCACATGCAGCCCGCCGTTGTCGGAAGTGAAAATTACCAACGTTTTCTCAGCGATGCCGAGCGAGTCAATCTTCGCCAGCAACCGACCCACGGTGTCATCCATGGTTTCGATCAGTCCGGCATAGGTCGGATTGAATGCGGATGAGTTCCGCATCACTGCCGAGTCCTGTGCCGAGTAGGGAATGTGTGGAGTGTCGTGCGCGAGATAGAGGAGGAATGGGCCGGCTTGATTGGCTTCCATGAACTCTTCGGCCCAGCGTGTCAGCTCATACTCGCCCTTTCCGCATTCGGTGTCCGACGGTTTTGTCACCGCTTTGCCTGGACGATAGATATCGAATCCCTGATCGGTCGGAAGAAAACCTTTCCCTCCCAGATGCCATTTGCCGATGCAAGCGGTCGCGTAGCCGGCGGCCTTGAAGTGTTCCGCCAGTGTCTTCTCTTCGACCGGTAGCTGCTGGCGCATGACTGGGTGCAAAAGTTTTTGCGAAGCACAATCCGGCCGACCCGGCAGATACGTCGTCAGGTGCAGCCGCGCCGGGGTTTTCCCCGTTAGAATCGCCGCGCGTGATGGCGAGCAGATTGGTTGCGCGCAATAGGCCGAAGTGAAGCGCATGCCCTGCGCTGCGAGTCGATCCAGGTTCGGCGTATGATGTTCTGTGCGTCCGTAGCAGGCGAGATCGTTGATGCCGAGATCGTCGGTAAGAATGAAGACGATATTGGGCCGTGCAACGGAAGTCGGAGCCGCAGAGGCCGGCGAAGTTCCAAGCTCCAAGTTCCAGGCTCCAAATAAACACCAGATTCCGATGCTGAAGATCCAAAGGCCGGAGTGTCGCGCGTTCTGAACTGGAACTTGGAACTTGGAAATTCCTTGGAACTTCAAGTTTGGAATTTGGAATTGCATATTCTAATTCCCCAACAAAACGGATCCTTCTCATCCAACAGGAGTGTCGCCTCTGAGTTCACGAATGCGGTGCCGGAAATCACCGGTGCCACTTCGCCTTTCTCTCGATCCACCCATCGGAAGCGTCCGGTGAATGTGCTGCCCAGAATGCTTTCCTGCACCCACAGGTCGCCTTCCTCCAATTTCCCGTCCGCCGCCAGACAAGCCAGCTTGGCACTTGTCCCCGTGCCACACGGTGAGCGGTCGTAGGCCTTGCCGGGGCAGAGTACGAAGTTGCGTGAATTGCCCTCATCTGTTTGTGGCGGGCCGAAGAGCTCGACGTGATCCACTTCCGGGAATCCCTGCGAGTTCACCGCCTGCCGAATGCGCCAGCTCAAGTCTGTCAGGCGCTCAACGTTCTGGAGCAACAATTCCTGGCCGTGCTTTTCAACTAGGAAGAACCAGTTGCCGCCCCACGCCACGTCGCCGGTGATTTTGCCGGCCCCCGGCACATCCACCACCACGCCCCTGGCTTTGCGATAGCTCGGCACATTCTCGACTGACACGGAGCGATCGTCATGCAACGTGGCCGTCACCACGCCCACGCACGTATCGATGCGATGCGGGCCGGGCTTGATGCGACCGAGGTGCGCCAGCGTGCTGATCAGCCCGATGGTGCCGTGCCCGCACATTTGGAGAGGCCCGACGTTGTTAAAGAAGATGACGCCGGCGACACAGCTTTTGTCACCCGGCTCCACGAGAAGAGCACCAACGAGCACATCCGAGCCTCGTGGCTCGTTCACCATCGCCGAGCGAAAGCGGTCGAGATGGGCGTGAAAGATTTGCAACTGCTCAGCTACAGTGCCCCGGCCCAAGTCCGGCCCGCCGCTCACCACAACGCGTGTGGGCTCACCTCCGGTGTGGGAGTCAACGATTTGGATGCGATGGCTGCGGTGTATCATGGTTTTGATCCCTTCGGTGACAGTTCGGGAAGTTGCGGACGGAGGGCTGGTTTTGTTGGTAACGTCATCGTCGATTTGAGCGCGACATCGCCGTGACTGTCACCGCCCGTGGCAAGGAAGAACCAGCCATCTGAGGTTCCGGCGCTGATGTTGTCCTTGGATTCCCAGGTGGCATTTGAGGCGGTGAACCGGGCGTGATCGAGAGGGAGCCAGTCGCCTTGAGTTGATTTCACCCAACCATTGCCGAACCGCGCGCGACGGACTTCCGCGACACTGCGGCCATCACGGCGAAAATCTTCGATGAACGAATAATAACCGCTGAGCGGCTTCCCGCCCGTTCGCGTCCGAAAAGTGGCCAGTTGCCACCATTTGTTTGAGTCGAGCTTGAAGACCCACGCGGTGTAAGCGGTCTTCTGGCCCTCGACAAATGCGTGAAGCGCGAAACGATTGGTTTCTCCGAGCTTCCAGGCAAAAGGCGCCATGCATTGACCGCCTGTGCCCTCGCCACCAAAGCGTTTGATGCGGACACCTTCTCCCTGATGCAATACTTCGACGCGGTCCTCGGTCTTTATGGCTGACGGATCATCGCCTTTGGTGGGGTCCCAGACGGAGAAGATCACAACTTTGTCGTGATTCCCGAGTTCCTGGATGCCGAAGTAACCCGTGTTCCATCCGAGCACCATGAAGTAGCTCCCCGTCACGGATTGTTCGATGACTGTCTCGGCGTAAAACCAATCACCGGGCGGCGCTGTGTAACTCAGGTGGACAGACCGGGCCGACTTGAAGTCTTCCGCACTTAGAGCCAGAGGAAGCAGAGCAATGGCGATGATGCACGTCAGCGTTTCCTTGATGTTGCAGAAGAGAATTTCCTGAATCAATCCTCCGCACGTTACCCCCTCGAACCAAGTCAGGACTCTTAATCGTAATCCTAAGCTTAATCCATTCGACGAAGTCAGATTAGGGTCACGAGTAAGATTAGGATTAAGAAAGGGCTCAAGATTCATGGCATGGATTCGGTCGGGAGGCGTGTTCATTTGCTGCTGTTTTTGATTATGCCATCCGCAGTTGTGAGGGAGCGGAAAGTTTTCCAGCGATGAAAAGTAATGTAATTCGCATCGTGGCTTCCGTGGGCGCCGCCGGTCGCATCATCATACGCGGTGCGGACAAGGCCGAGGAGATCGTCGCCGTCGAATTGGAAATCGGCGTACTGAAAACCGTGGTTGGTGCGGTCAGGGTGGTGAAGCAGCACGCAGCGAATCTCCCAGTGCAGCGCATCTGTGGAGTGAAGGAGTGCGAGTGTGTTGCGAGTCCGTTCGACGTTGCCGCCTCGTTGCTCATTGGGAATCCAATTGGCGAGTGACCAGTAGCCATCGCCGCGCGGGTCGCGTCGGATTGCAAACTTCTTGCAGCCGCCGGGGAATGGGATGAA
This sequence comes from Pedosphaera sp., assembly GCA_009695275.1. Classification (GTDB taxonomy): domain Bacteria; phylum Verrucomicrobiota; class Verrucomicrobiia; order Limisphaerales; family F1-12-MAGs170; genus F1-120-MAGs170. Next base: position 13,099 of record SIBF01000049.1, read on the forward strand.
GCCGGAGGCAGAATCGAAGTCCGCCACTTTTCCATCGGGACTGATTTTGATGACGGCCGCCTTCTCTTCCGTGTCGCGATAATCTGCGCGCAGGATGTTCAGGATCGCCCCCGATGGATCGACGACTGCATTCCCCTCGAGCCAGCCGCCGAACTTCCCGCCAAGCCAGGAGGCATCGCGTTCAAGCCGTGTGCTCAAAGTCCAATTGGTGGCAATGAGGAGATCGGAGTCGCTTGGAGCGGACATCATGAAAGAGCGGAAGTTGCTGCCCCAACCGCCGGGCCCCATTACGTCCTCCATAGCGCGCCAGAGACGGCCATCGTGCTCGATCACGGGCATCGGAGCACAATGATACTTCGCATCCGCCAGCAGCAAACCCGATGAGGCATCACGTGGCTCGGTCCAGGTGCGGCCGGCATCCGAGGAGCGACGGATGACGACGTGACCATCCTGATGATTCGGTCCCAGGAGATAGAGCTCGTCACGATGGTGGAACAGTGAGGACCAGAACGCGCCTTCGATCTCGGCGCGGCGTTTCCAGGTCACGCCACCATCTGTTGATGCGCAAACCTGGGTTGCGTCATGAGTCGTGCCCGGCCCAAAAAAGTCGTGCGAGGCGATGAGTTGTCCGTCCGGCAGGATCGCGAGACTTGGAGAGCCGAGATACTTTCCGGTTGGCTCTGGCGAGTGCGCGAGCACAACTCCCGGCGGGCGCACGCGTTCATCCAGTTCCTTCAGCGAGAAGCGGACGCTAACGACGTAAGGTTTCTCTCCCTCAATCCAGTGCCCGTAGGTCGTGGTGACGAATGTGCCATCCGCCAGAACTTCAACGCCCGGATAGGCGCAGTCCCACTGATGATGGTTGTCCATCAGTCGCACCCGGTACTGGCCCTCGCGACCCGCGACGATGTCGTCGTAACGACCGACCCAACCGACCCAGTCTCCCTGTGTCTTCGACTGGCGTGTGGTGTCACGGAACGAAATGAACAGGCGTCCGTCAGGAGAATACCTGGCCGTGTGACGGTCACCGGTGAGCGCACCGGGCAACTCACGAGGCGAGGTCCACGTGCGGCCCTCGTCATCCGAAAACATCACATGCGAATTGTGGCGACGGGAATTTTCGCGAAGCAGCATGGCGAGCTGGTTGCCATCGGGTGATCGAACGACCCCCGGCTCGCATAGGTGGACATCGCTGGAGGCGAAAAGCTCCTTTGGCTGGCTCCAGGTAAGTCCTCCGTCGGCGGACTCAACTTGATACAGGCGGAAGACAACTGGTTTTTCCTGCTTCGAGTCTTTGCGAATGTACCGGCCGTCATCATGGAACCAGGCGAGATAGCGCCCCGGTTGTCTGCGCACGGCTTCGACACTTCCCATGACAACAATTCCACCCCAGTCGCCGGCAGGGTGGAGCGGGGTCCAGGTCGAACCGTCATCTTCCGAGCTGGCCAGCCGCGCAGGAAACAATCCTGACCAGACGATCAACCGTTTCTTCCCGGCGGCGTCCAAGACTCGATGGATGGTTGGGGTTTCCAAAGAGGTGGCCCAATTGTCCGGCACCGGCAGGCGTTCGCTCCAGGTCCGGCCAGCGTCGAGGCTGCGCTTGAAAGCAATCGCACCTTTGCCGTGGCCGCGCGGGTAAACGCAAAGAATGGTTCGACCATCTTCGAGCAGGACGGTGGTTGGATGTCCGAGATACTGGCCCGGTTCGCGATCCACGATCACCTGGCGGTTTGTTTCCGACGCGAGATCAATCAACGGGATGGAATAACCGGCAGGAGGTTCGGTCGCATTGCTGAAACTGCAGAGGATCGAGAGCAGGAGGCAGGCGAGGAACCGGGTTGAAGGAGCGCGGACAGCCATGTCCGCGAGTTGTTTGGAGTGAGTTCGCGCGGACAAGGCTGTCCGCGCTCCAAACGGCTCACGGGTAGCCTCCAAGATCTTGAAATCGCTCATGGTGACCATGAACTCAGGTAGGGCAGGGGGAACGTTAGCACGGAGTTTTGGAGGGCACAGAGGTTCGGTCTGCCTTCTTTCTCTGTGTCCTCCCAAACTCTGTGCTTCATCTCCAGGTTCATGGAAAGCTGCCTTTGCCGTCCGTACATGGCCGTCAACCATAGACGTTACTCGCCTATGACTTGAGTTCTCAGAATGTTCAAAGGAGGGGGTCATGGTTCAGTTCAAACGGATCGCACGCTGGATGCGGATCGGTGGTGAAAGCGTCTGTCCATCGGCAGGGCTGCTTTGAATTTTCCGGACGATATCCATTCCTTTCACTACTTTTCCAAAGGCGGCGAAGCCTTGACCATCAGGATTGCGTTTACCGCCGAAGTCCAGCGCCGGTTGATCGCCGATGCAGATGAAAAAATGATCCTGTGCCGTGTCTGGCTCGTCGCGGGCCATCGACACCGTGCCGTCGCGATGCCGCACGCCGGTGTCGCGAGTTCTTTCGATGGGAATTGGCGGTGGAAAATCGTTGGTCTTCGACTGGTTGGCGGACGCTTGAATGACTTCGATTTTGACGGGGCTGGCGGCCTGGTTGGCAAGCGTTACCGTTCGATGAAAGCTGCCATCCGCATAAAGGCCTTGATGCACGTAATGGAGGAAGTTGGTGACGGACCGATGCGCGTGCCGGGCGTCGAGTTCGAGTTCGATATCACCGAGTGCCGTTTGCATGAGCACTCGCGGCATGTCTGGCACCGGCGCCTGACGCCATTGAAATCGAGGCGATTTGGTGAAATCAAAGCCAGCAAGATGCGCGCGATCCGCAGGCGGTCGTTCCATCGGTTTCTTGTAGCGCCATGGGATGTCGCCGAAAACTTCGGCACAGAGTTTCGCCAGCGCTGGATCATACTCTTTCAATTCGACGCGCGTGTTGACGTGGTTGTGGAGCGCATCGTTCTCGCGGTTGTTGTCAAACCAGCTTTGCGCCCCTTCGGCCCAGTATTCCTCCGGATCAGTACCTGCGTAGGTTCCCTTCCATTTACCGGAATTCGTAGCGCTTTGAAACGCCTCGCGCAGCCGTCGATCAAACGTTTTGTCCAATGAGCGCATCGCTTCGCCGTGGATGACGTGGGAGAATTCGTGGATCAGGATGTTCTCGGTGGAATACGGATCGCCGGGAAAGCAGAGCATGTTCTCTTCGGCGCAACTAGCCACACGTCCACCCAGACCACGCGCCCGGCGGTCCCAAAAGACCTTCGGCTGCATGTCCGCCTGTTCGGGGAGGTCGGTGGTGAACTCGGTGTACGCCATGACGACGAGGCGGGCGCGGTTGGTGGAGAGCGCGCGCAGGATGTCGGCGCGGTTGGTGAGCATCTGCCGGACAACCCATGCGGCTTCAAGGAGCGCGAAGCCGGATACGTTCGTCGAGCCGACCACCGGCATGGATCCAACGTCGATATGCTTTTGATAGAAGGGTGAGAGTTGGAATTCCCGGCGGACGTTCTCTGGGACTGGGCCGACAACGTCGGCAGCGAAGGTATGTTGGACAGCGAAGAACTGGAAAGCGAAGGCGAAAGCCATGGGCCAGATTCTTGAGAGCCTGCGCGGTTTCACGACCGCACATCTGGACCGTGAACCGCCCGTGGAGAGGAGCGCGGACAGCCATGTTCGCGTGTTCGAACGATCAGATTCGCGCGGACAAAGCTGTCCGCGCTCCGGTGGGCGATTCAGGTTCGGGCTCATCGCACGCCTCCGGTCAATTTGGTGAGCGGCTTCGTAAACAGAAGCAGAAGCAGTCCCGCCCCGCCTGCGGTCATCACGATCTGAAAAAAACGGGAGGGCATCGCCGCGGCGTTGTCGCCGGACACTTCTCCGGCCAGCAAGCCGGCAATGAGGTTGCCGAGCGAGGCACCAAGAAACCAGATGCCCATCATCTGGCCGACAAGACGTGGCGGGGCCAGCTTGCTTACTGAACTGAGTCCAACCGGGCTCAGGCAAAGTTCCCCGAGCACATGGAGCATGTAACTGGCGATGAGCCAGGTTGGCCAGACCGGGCCTGTCGCGAGCGCCTTTCGAGCACCGAACACCAGCACGAGGAAGCCGACGGCGAGCAGGACCAGGCCAATAGCGAACTTCGTCAACATGGAGGGATCACGTTTTCGTCGTCCGAGCCAGAGCCACAAAGCGGCAGCAACGGGCGCAAACAGGATTACAAACAGTGCAGGCAGCGATTGAAACCAGCCGGTTGGAATTTCACGACCCAACGCTGGAATCTTCCGCAGCACATGGCGTTCGGCAAAGAGGTTTAACGAAGAACCCGCCTGCTCGTAACCGCTCCAGAACATCGCGGCGCCGGCGAAGAGAATTGCGATCACCACCATTCTGCGTTTCTCAACGGCATCCAGTTTCGCCAGCAGGAATGCCCAGAGGAAATACGCGACTGCCAACCCAACAATGAGCAGCGTCGTCCGTCGTGCCAGCCAGACGGGATTGATGGAAATCCAGCCACCGAGGCAGAGTGCTGTTACCAGAGTCAGCCCTGTCAACGCCGACCCCACGATGATCCAGTCGCGTTGCCTGGATTCATTATCATGTTCAGGTGCGATCCCCGCCGTGCCGAGCCTGTGGCGGGTAAGGCGGAATTGCACCAATCCGAGCACCATGCCGACTCCAGCGGCTGTAAATCCGTAATGCCAGTTGAACTTCTCGCCGAGCGAACTGCACACCAAAGGTCCAATGGCCGCGCCGAGATTGATGCCCATGTAGAAGAGCGTGAAGCCCGCATCGCGTCGCGCTCCGCCTTCCGGGTAAAGCCTGCCAACGAGCGCGCTGATGTTCGGCTTGAGCAGTCCGGTGCCGATCACCACCAGCATGAGACCAAGGAAAAAAGTTTCGATGCGCGGCACACCGAGCAGAAAGTGGCCGGCAGCTATGATCCCGCCGCCGATCCAGACCGCGCGTTGCGCCCCGAGCAGACGATCCGCAACCCAACCGCCCGGGAGCGCGGCCAGATAAACTCCCGCTGTATAAAGGCCGTAGATGGCCGTGGCCACTTCATCGGTGAAGCCCAGGCCGCCTTTCTGCACCTGCGCGGTCATGAACAGTACGAGCATCGCCCGCATCCCGTAATAGCTCATGCGTTCCCACATCTCCGTGAAGAACAGGGTGTGAAGTCCGCGAGGGTGTCGTCCGGTGTTCGTCATGGCGTGCGCTGGGTTCGCGATTGATTCGCCGCCGCTTTTTTCGGCGGAAGCGTGATTGGCCAGTCTGCTGACTCCGTTCGCGCGGTGTTCAGGTAACGTGTGATGCGCGATGCGATGTCAGAACGCTTCGACGCCACGTTGCGGGTCTCGCCGATGTCCTGTTTCAGATCGTAGAGCTCAACGGGCGAATTCGTCGTCCCCATGCGAATCCCCTTCCAACGCCCATCGAGAATCGCCGCGCTGTTGAAGCCGTCTTCGTGAAACTCGAAGTAGAGCCATTCGTGGCGTGGTTGTTTGCGATTCTTTCCCAGCAACGCGGGAATGATGCTGATGGAATCCAGATTTTGCGGCGTCGTCGTGTCGGCCAGTTCTGCTGCCGTTGCCATGAAGTCGCCGAAATAGCCCACGTGCTCCGAGACGCTCCGAGCCTTCACCGTCCCCGGCCACCACGCGATGAACGGGACCCGGATGCCGCCGTCAGTCAGGTCACGCTTGAAGCCGCGCAATGGTCCCTGAGGCTTGAAGCGCATGGCGTCGTGCCCGCTTTCCTTGTGTGGGCCGTTGTCGGAGGTGAAGATGACCAGCGTGTGTTGATCGAGTTGGAGGCGCTTGAGTTCGTCGAGAACGCGTCCCACGTAGCCATCCATCCGCGTGATCATCGCCGCGTGACCTTTGTCCGGCGTGGGCCACGGCTTGTTGGCGTAGGAACCGAGGTCGGGAACTTCCGCGCCGTTCTTCAACTCGCGATTGCGCTCGTTGTTCGCGTGCGGCACCACAAGAGAAACGAACAAATAGAACGGCTGGGCTCTGTTTTGTTCGATGAACTTGACCGCTTCGTCGGCAAACAAGTCGTCTGCATAGACTGTTCCGTTCGTCGCATAACCGCCCCCTTGATCGCCCACGGCGATGCGGTCGTTGGGCAGCGTGAACTTCTCTTCGTTGCGCCACAGATACTCGGGATAGTGGTTGTGTGCGTGATGCTGGTTCAGAAAACCGTAGAAATAATCGAAGCCGTGCCGGCGCGGGAGACCTTCCTCCGCGACGCGAACATCGCCCAAACCCCATTTGCCGATCAGCGCGGTTCTGTATCCGGCGGACTGCAACATCTTCGCCACCGTCACGTCGATCGAGCGCAGCGACTGAGCCATCGGATTCACCTTGCCCGCATTGCCGCGCACCCGGGTGTGACCATGATGCTGGCCGGTCATTAACACACTCCTTGACGGAGCGCAGACCGTCGCCCCGGCGTAGAATTGAGTGAACCGCATGCCTTCGCGCGCCATCTGGTCAATGCGCGGTGTCCTGATGATCTGTTGTCCGTAGCAGCCAACTTCGCCGTAGCCGAGATCGTCGGCGAGGATGAAAATGATGTTGGGCCTCGCAGGCGCGGGTGCGCCGATGGCGGAAATTCCAAGCTCCAAGTTCCAACTTCCAAAGAAGCACCAAATGCCAACCATCAGATTGCAAAAGCCGCTACCGCTCCTTCGCTTCCTTCGCTCTCCTGGAGTTTGGAACTTGGAACTTGGAACTTTTGCTCCGCCTTTCATCTCCATTCCTCGCCCATGGACTTCCAACGTTCACGCAGTTGCGCCAGCGTTCGCGCGTATTTCGTTCCGGCGACAAGGTTCCGCTGCTCGATCGGATCGCGTTTCAAGTCGTATAACTCCTCAATCACCGGCGACTCGTTCACATAGCGGATATACTTCCAACGCTCCGTGCGCACGCCTTCGCTGGGGGGAATAATCTCCGGTCCGTAGTGATGTTCGTAAAACCATTCCGTGCGCCAGTCGCTCACTTGCCGCTTTTCCACGAAGCCGCGTAACGAACGGCCTTGCATCTCACGCGGCGCCGGCACACCCGCGTAATCGAGCAGCGTCGGTGCGATGTCGATGTTCAACACCATGGGGTTGATGCTTCGCGCCTGTTTCCTAGCAGGCTGGCGAAGGTCTGCGATGAACAGCGGCACGCGGATGCTTTCCTCGTAGGCAAACCACTTGTCGGCCAGCCCGCGGTCGCCGAGGGCGAACCCGTTGTCCGAGGTGAAAACAATGACCGTGTTTGTCGTCAGCCCGCGCTCGTCCAGCACCGCAAGAATCCTCCCGACCTCGCGATCCAGCCCCGTGATCAGCCGGTAGTAATCCTTCACCGTCGCTTGAAACATTTCCGGCGTGGCGAAGCGATGCTCCCAGCGTTTGCGGCCTTCCGACTTCCTCACCGTCTCCGGCAATCGCTGATGGAATTCGACTGTCGCCGCGACGGGAGGCGTGATCGTCACGTCCGCGTAAAGCGATTCATCGCGCAAGTCGGGTGCAAACTCACGCGGCTGACCATCGCGCGCGTGAGGCGCGGTGAAACTGATCGACAGGCAGAATGGTTTTCCCGTGTCGGCTGCGTTCAGGAACTCGAGCGCTTGATTCCCCATTCGTGCCGTCGCATGAGTGCGTGTCGCGTCATTCGTGGTGAAGAACAATCCACCTTGCCCCGGCAGGCCCCGCCAGAAATCAAACTCCTTTGCCATCGCCCGAACCGCCGCGTCCGTGCCGACGCCGAACTTCCCGATGAAGCCCGTGCGATAACCCGCCTGCCGCAGGAGCGCTGGGTACGTCTGTGACCACTGCTCCGTCGTAAACGCTGTCGCGAAATTAGCGATGCGATGACGTCGTTCAGATTGTCCTGCCAGGATGCTTGCCCTGCTCACGCAACAGATGGAGGTGGTGACGAACGCATTGGGAAAGACCGTTCCGCGCTTCGCGAGTCGATCCAGGTTCGGCGTCTGCACCACACGATTTTCCATGAATCCGACGGCATCCCAGCGGAGGTCATCCGCGAGGATGTAGAGAAGATTGGGGCGCGGTTCTGGAGTTTGAGTTGCGTTCAGAGGTTGAACGAATAACACCAGCGCCAAACATGACAAAACCAAGATGGTGTTCTGAATCGCCCTCATCCCGGCCCTCTCCCCCAGGAGAGGGAGCGCAACGGCGAGTCTTTGATCCATGTGCGTTCCACACCGCGTTCGCAAGCGTGTTGAGCGCGGCGAACGATCAGCTTCCACCGAATGCGTTAACCGCGCCCCCTCTCCCCGGGGGAGAGGGCCGGGGTGAGGGCGAGCGTATGCACTCACAATCTCGATCCCATGAGCTACTTGCAAACTCCTCATCGAGCCAACCACGCCATCGCCTCCTTCGAAGCGGTGTTCTCCCAGATAAACTTCACGATCGGTCTCGAGTCCTCCAATCCGTGCGGATGATGCTTCACCCCGGGCTTGGCGATGAGCGTGATGTTTCCGCCGAGCTTCTTGTAGCGCTCCGCGATCACACCCGTGTTCTCATCCCAGGGCACCACTTCATCCGCGTCGCCATAAACATGAAGCAACGGCACCTTCGCAGCCGCGAGCGGCGCGAGATTATCGACGGGGTTCTTGGGGTATGCTTTCGCCTCGTCATCGTTCTTGAAGCCGTAGCGTTCGAGCACCAGTTGCCAGTCGCGATCGCTGCGCTTGCCCTTGCCGAACGCGCCGGGCCAGCTTCTGAAATCGCACACCGGCGCATCTCCGTAGAGGCACGCGACCTTGTCGGGATTCGCTGTTGCCCAGTTGTAGCAATAGAGCCCGCCGCGACTGAGGCCGACCAGCGCCGCCTTCTTCGCGAAGCCATATTTTTCCGTCAACTCCTTGTAAAACGCATCCCAATGGGCCACCGCTTGCGGGTTGCCCAGCATGTCCGGCGCGTTCATGTAAACAATGTGAAATCCGCGATCGAGCAGCGCGATGTCCGGCGCGGGCTTGTGCCCGAAAAACTCTCCGTGCCATGCCCACGGCCTTCCCGCCGCCACGGTCTTGGGAGCAACCACCAGCACCGGCTTTCCATCGACTTCAAAATCAAAGCGGTCGAAGCCCGACCAGTTCGTGCGTTTGCCGGGAAGTCGGATTTCCTCCAGCGCTTTCACCCGCTTCGAGACCGCAGCCGCCTCGCGCTCGGCCTCTGCCACCGGTTTTCCCTTGGCCATGCCCGGACGTTTGTGGCCTGCCTCGTTCAACCACGCGTCCTTGAGCACCCGCTGCCCTTGCTTCACCAGTTCGAGAAGTTCGGGGGCAATCACAGTTCCCTCCACGGCGATCTCAAATGACTCCGCCACCAGCGCCGCGTCGGGGTTTCCGAGGAAGCGCAGGAACTCACGCGCGATCAACCAATGCCCCTGGCGGTTCGCATGGACGCCATCCCCAGCCAGCCGGAAACGCGAATCGTCCGCGCGGTGTTCCGCGAGGAAACGATTCATAGGCCCGTGCGCATCAATCACCTCCCAGCCTCGCGCGCGTTGCGAGACGAGCCATTCCGAGTAACGGTCAAGCACGTCATTGTAGCCTTCGTATGGCTGACGATACTCCTCGCGCCCGGCCGGCAGAGTGTTGGCCTTGATCGGAACCGGGTCGAACGTCGGTGGTGTAATGTGAATGACTTTCGCGCCTGCCGCAGCGGCCTTCTCGCGCAAGCGACGCATTCCATCCTGGAATTTCGCAAACCGTTCCTCGCCGAACGGGTAGTAAATGCCGTCGTTCATGCCGTAGCAGGCGACAATGAGATCCGGCTTCACCTTCGCGAGCACACGGTCGAGACGCTCATGCAAATCCGGCCGCGGGAATGCGCCACCGGCGTGACCGGGCTCTGAAAGGCCGGACACCGTTTCGCTCGGCAAACCGAGATCGATGAAGTCAAAGTTTTCGCCCGGGCTTTGCAGCCGGAGAAACGCCTCCGCGAACTCAATCCATTCGCCCGCGTAAGTGATGCTGTCGCCGACGAACACAACGCGTTTCCCCTTGAACAATGCTTTTGAAGTCGCGGTTGCAGGTGGAAGCGGATTCACGGGCAGCAGGCGGACGCGGCGTATATCCATCACCGCAGCGGCCTGCTTGCTTTGCGGCTTTATCGAGAGCGCGTGTTTGCCGGCCGTCAATTCCACACGGCCAGTGTGGCGCGGAGTGAAGTTTTGAAAATGCCCGGTGTCCTCCACCACGAAGTCAAAGCGCTTGCCGCCAACTTCCACCGCCACGTCGCTTCCGCCGTTGCCTTTGCCGCAACCCTGCCAGACTTCCACTTCGAAACTTCCCGGCTGCCGAATCTCGAACGCCCAGTCCGCCCAGTCCTCCGCCTTGGTCCAATAACCGAGGCAGTTCTTATTCGTCTGCGGCTCGTAGCGCAGCATCGTGCCATGGACGACAGCGTTGCTTGAATGGAGCAGAACGAACCCCAATGAATCTTGAGCGAGGAGTTTTTGTCCGTCCGTTTGCGCGAAACCGGGCTGGAAAAATGCGAATAGGAAGAGGGCCAGGAGCACGGGCAGGGAAAATTTTAATGGATTAGTCATAGTCATTCCTTCTCAAAGTTTCACGCGTTGCGGAACCTTCGGCCGCGTTGCGATGCCGTCGTGGATGATCTTCAGCACGCGCTTGCGTTCCTCGCCTTTCAGCACCAGTCGCGGCGCGCGGACCCACTCGGAGCCGAGGCTGCATTCCTGCACGGCCAGTTTGATGTATTGCACGAACTTGGTGCTGATATCCAAGTGGAGCAGGGGGGCAAACCAGCGATAGATGGCACGCGCCTTGTCCCACTCGCCGCGCCGGGTCAATTCCCAGAAGTATTGATTCTCGTTGGGGAAGGCGATGCCGCTGCCGGCCACCCAGCCATCAATGCCGGCGATGCTGGCCTCCAGCGCCAGGTCATCAACCCCGGTGAAGATCGCGTAACGCCCGCCGATGACGTTGTGCAGATCCGTGATGCGCCGCACGTCGCCCGAGCTTTCCTTGAGTGCGACGAAGTTCTTCTGGTCTGCCAGCTTCGCGAACATCTCCGGCGTGATGTCGTTCCCGTAGCTGATCGGGTTGTTGTAAATCATGATCGGCAGTCCGGTCCCGCGCGCCACGGTGCGGAAGTGGGCGAGCGTTTCGTTCGGATCACCTTTGTAGAGCATGCCCGGCAGGAGCATCACGCCGTCGGCTCCGAGTCTCTCCACATCCCTCGTGTAGCGGAGCGCCTCAGACGTGCTGGTCTCGGCTACTCCGCTCAGCACTGGTACCCGGCCGTTCACAATTTGGATCATGGACTCGATGAGAAGCCGCTTCTCCGCTCCGGTCATGGGCTGGTTCTCGCCGAGCGAACCAAGAAAAACCAGGCCGCTGACGCCGGACTTGATGAGGATTTCAGCATGGCGGGCGGTGGCATCGAGATCGAGCGAACCGTCCTTGTGCATTTGCGTGGTGATGGCGGGGAAAACTCCGGACCAATAAGGCTTCATGTTATTTTGGCGCGCCATTCGTTCAGGGAGCCGGCATCCAATCGCCACGGCCATCCTGTTTCAACGGGCAGGCGCAGGTTCGCGGCGATTATGCCTTTTGGTGTGCGGATGTCTTGTCATAAATCGCGCTCGAGAAATAACCGGGCGATCGGACGCGAGAGGTCGTCCTGATCTGCCGGAGACTACCTCCTTGTTGTGTTCGGACCGGTGCGGTAATCTATGCCCATGACGACAACAGTGAATGTCTTGCAAAAAGGGCAGGTGGAATTACCCCCGGATTTTCTTCAACGGAACAAGATCAAACCCGGCACGGCCTTGCGCGTGATGGAAGTGGGCGGCGGCTTATACGTTACGCCCCTCGCAGAGCCAACCGAGAAGGAGTTGCGGGAAGTCATCGCCGCCGCCGGTTCGCTTACTCGCCGCCAGACCTGCACGGAAGAGGAAATGGTCCAAAAAATTATCGCCGAATATCGCGAAGAGAAGCGACGGAAGCGATGAACGTCGTCGCGGACACAAACGTCGTTATTTCCGCGATCTTCTGGCCAGGCGAATCCCGCCAATGTCTGGCGCTGTGGGCGAAACGGCGGTTTCATCTCGCCATTACAATTCCAATTTTCGAAGAGTACGGCGAGATTGCACAACGGGTCGCGGCGAAGCTTCCTGAAGTGAACCCGGACCCGTGGCTAAAGTGGATTGAGCGCAAAGCGAAGGTTTACGAGCCAGCGCCAGTCGGAAAGCAACGCAGCCGGGACGCGGAAGATGACCCGTTTCTGTCGTGTGCCCTGGCCAGTCAGTCGAAGGTCATGATTTCGAAGGACAACGACTTGCTAGTTTTGAAGAAACCATTTGGTATCGCGATTCTGACACCGCGACAGTTTCTGACGCGATTTCGGTGAGGACTGCCAGCCGGCGCAATGAGCTGTTGAGTCCGATGCACCATGTAATTTCAGTGCTCACATCATGAAAACCCAGGAGTTGACCGTCACGCAGATCGGTAATTCCCGCGACGTGCTCCTTCCATTGGCGGTGCTGCGACGTTGCGGCATTGGTGACACGATTCTCAGGGAGCAGCGGCCGGATGAAATCGTCCTCAGGCCGAAAGGGAATCGAGGCAAGAAGCTATCCTGGGTGGAAACCTATCAGCAGATGGCCCAGGTGGAAGAGGATTGGTCCGATTGGGAGGCGGCTCCGGAAGGGTTGAAGGAGGTTTCCGGTGAGGCCGGAAAATGAAACGCGGCGAAATTTTTCTCGCGCGGCCTGATCCGGTCGAGGACACCGAGATTGGCAAGACCCGGCCTGTTGTCATTGTGAGCGACGATCTTCGCAACCAGCTCCTGCAAACCCTCGTCGTGTGCCCGCTCACGAGCCAGCTTCGTCCTCAGTGGCGGAGCCGCCTGCGCGTCCGCTGCGTTGGCAAGGACGCCGACGTGGCCGTGGACCAGATTCGAGTGTTGAGCAGGGCGCGACTCATCCGCCGCATCGGCCAGCTCGGGCCGCCGGCCGCGGCCGCTTTGCGACGGCTGATTTCCGAGATGTACGGCGATGGTTGAGATTCGGAAATCTTTTACTCTTCGCGAGACGATCGTCAGGCCGAGACAGGGCCTCGTGTAACCTGGCCTTCCGAGGCGCGGTCGCCCCATCGGTTCAGTCAGCACGGACCGACTTCATTTTGTGATGCTCCCGGTCCTAACTTACGCAGCATTTGCCGCTTTCCTCGCCGCCCGCCTTCTGGCTCAATCCTCCGCGTGCAACCAGCGAAACAATGTCCTCGCGGCTCATCTCTGTTCGCCTTTCTGCTGGCCTTGCTTTCGATGGTTCAGCTTTCCGCACAGCCCGCCGTCCCCAACCGCGTCCTTAGTCTTGCCCCCGAGGACAAATGCTTCGAGTTGCCGCTGAATCATTCGTCAGATTTGTCCGATGTCAGCCGGGGTTCACGGAGAAACTTCAACAATCGCGCGGATGACATGATTCGCCGGAACAAAGCTTGAGCCTTTTAACCATGATGACTAATTTGGCTCCATGGTTTTCAAGATTGTCGTTCATTCTGAACCCACAGGTGGGTACTGGGGCGAGGTGCCCTCGTTGCCAGGTTGTTACTCGCAGGGCGAGACCGTGGAAGAACTCCAAAACAACCTGCGTGAAGCCTCAGCGGTTATCTGGAGGTGCTGCAAGCCGACGGACGCACGCCCGAGCCCGAAGTCCAAGTGCTGGAACTGGCCGTATGAGGCCAATCTCGGGCCGCGAATTATGCCGGCTCCTGACAGATGGCGGCTGGATGCTCAAGCGCATCAAGGGCAGTCACCATATCTTCGGCAAAGCGGGCGAACGCAAAATCATCAGCGTGCCGGTGCATGGGAACAAAGACCTCTAGCCTGCAAAATTCATAGTGGACTTGTTGGCCGGAAATTTTGGAGGAAAATTTCTCGCGAACGATGGTTTGAGTGCTGGTGAGGGATCAAAGCGACCGGGATCGCGCGTTTGTCGGACTTTTCCGGAGTGGACGCGTGGTTTTGCG